>CANRHM010000076.1 GCA_947630415.1 uncultured Bacilli bacterium
ACAAAAAAGAATTTGTGATTTTAGTACGGTCTCTTCTCAAGAAATCGATCAAATGATTCAACTAACAGAACAAAATAAGGACTTTTTAACCTCCGAAGAAAGAGAACGAATTCCTAAAATCTTAACCAAAGGAAGTGAAAGAAGATGAGTACCATCATAACCAAAGATGAACATCATAACGACTCTTTTACTTCTCTCAAAAATGAAGATTTAGTTACACTTCTAAATCAAATCAACGATTTTAATTTAAGTTATCGTCCTACGCTTTCCTTAAAGGATAAAGTTACATTTGGAATTGAACTAGAAGAAGAAGGAGTGGGTCCTAATCAAGTAGAATGGTTCCTTTATCTTAATCATATAAAAAATTGGGAAGCGGATACCGATAATTCTCTTAAAAAACCCTCTTGTGAAATTAAATCTCCTATCTTACACGATCAGGAAGCGGATTGGAAACAATTAAAAAAAATATGTATGTTTCTTAAAAGGAAAGGAGCCATCTCTCATCGTAATGCAGGAGGACATCTTCATATTGGAACGCAAATCTTAGGACTCAATTGGAATTATTGGGAAAATTTTTTAAAACTCTATACTTGCTATGAACCCGTGCTTTTTCGTTTTGGATATGGTGATAAATTGACGCCTCGTGAAAAATTAACGCATTATGCCAATCCTAGAAGAACAGTCGTGAGACAAATTTTAAGAGGATTACCCCAAGATCATTCTAATATAAATTTGCTTTTTTCACCCATCGCCAGTTGCCTACGAGATCATAGAGGAGCCATTGCTTTTGGAAGTACATCTTTTTACACCTCTACACCTATAGAGGGCAAAGATAAAACCATTGAATTTCGCTTTCCCAATGCTACGACCGAAGAAGTAATTTGGCAAAACAATATCAATACCTTTTGCAAAATGATGACCTCATGTACCCAAGGAATTGATCAAGATTTTCTAGACTATAAATTAGCAAAATTAAAAGAAGAAGAATTTCCTTCTTATGGTAATGATCCACTCGTATATCAAGAAATTATTTTAAAAGATGCCCTTGAATTTGCTGATTTAGTCTTCGATAACAATTTGGATAAATGTTATTTTCTAAGACAATACTTCAAAGGTTTCCAAGTAGCCCATGGAAACGAAAAATGTATCTATGCAAAATCCTTTATCAAAAAGAAATAATTTCAAAAAAAAAGAACCCCAAAGGTTCTATTTTTTTTCGACATCTAAGTAAACGGTTAGTCCATTTAACGAATAACTCTCAGTTAAGCCTTCTTTTTCAGTTACTTCTAGAGCAAGGGTCTCTTCTTTAATTAAATCCATAAATGGAGTAATCGCATTTACAAATTCTTCTGGTCCTTGATAGTAAAGGGTAATACGATCCGTAATTTCAAAGTCTTTATTCTTACGTAACTGTTGTACTTTACTAATTAATTCACGAACAATTCCTTCTTGAATCAATTCTTCCGTTAACACGGTATTTAAAACGATGAAGTTATTGCCTTCGTGAGATGCATTAAATCCTTCTTTGCTAGAAATACGAATCTCAATCATCTCAGGAGTTACTTCTTCCGTTTTTCCTGCAACCTCCAAAGAAATTGGATAGCCTTGTTCTAGTTTGGCACGATCTTCTTCTGAAATCGTTCCTACTTTTTCTTGGAATTCTTTCATATTCGAACCAAAGATTTTACCACATACTTTGAAGTTCGGTTTTACTTCTAAGTTCATATAAAGCGATAAATCACTTACAAATTTTACTTCTTTGACATTTAATTCTTCTTTGATAAGTTCAATTAAATCCCCTAAGAGAAGTTCATTCTTTTGATCTAAAATAACTTCTTTAATTGGTTGACGTACTTTAATCTTGGCTTCTTCACGTACGTTTCTTCCTAAAGAGATAAGGCTTCGAACTAAATCCATACGTTCTTCGATCGCATCATCGATATACTTCTCTTCTACTTTCGGATAATCCGCTAAATGAACCGAAGAAAGGCCTGTTAAATCTTGATAGATTTCATCGACTAAGAATGGTGAAATAGGAGCCACCATCTTACAGATACCAATTAAAACTTCATAGGTTACTTTATAAACCGCTTTCTTAGAAGCATCTAATTCACTACCCCAGAATCTACGACGGTTACGTCTTATATACCAGTTCGATAAATCTTCTACAACAAAATCTTGAAGTAAGTGAACCGTTTTATTTAAATCGTATTCATCCATCGCTTCCGTTACTTTCTTAACTAGTTTGTTGTATTTAGATAGTAACCAACGATCAATTTCTTCTAGCGAATTGAAATCTACTTCAAAGCTTCTTGGATCTACCCCATCGGTATTCGCATACATTTGGAAAAAAGTATAAGTATTTCGTAAAGTGTTAAAGAACTTCGATTGGACTTCTTTAATACCTTCTTCATCAAATTTTAAAGGCGTCCAGACAGGGGAAGCATAAAGCATGTACCATCTAGTAGCATCGGCTCCATATTTTTCCAACGTTCCAAATGGATCTACGGCATTTCCTTTAGATTTATGCATCTTTTGTCCATACTTATCCAAAAGCAAATCGTTAACTAAGACATTTTTGTAAGGACTGCAACCTTTTAAGAAAGTAGAAATAACGATTAGTGAATAGAACCATCCACGGGTCTGATCGATTCCTTCACTGATAAAGTCTGCAGGGAATTGTTTTTCGAATAATGCTTGGTTTTCAAATGGATAATGGTATTGTGCAAAAGGCATACTTCCTGAATCGAACCAACAGTCGATAACGTCTTTTACCCTCGTCATTTCTTTACCACATTTAGGACACTTGATGTGTACTTCATCCACATACGGACGGTGAAGTTCAATGGTTTCGTCGATATCTTCAATCGCTTTTTCAACTAATTCTTTGCGAGAACCAATCATTTCATCGTAACCACAACTGCAACGCCACAAAGGAATTGGTGTACCCCAGTAACGGTTTCTAGAAATAGCCCAATCGTTCATATTTTCCAGCCAGTTACCAAAACGTTTTTCTCCAACATACGATGGATACCAATGAACCTTGTTGTTACTTTCAATAATTTTATCTTTTAAAGCCGTTGTCTTAATGTATAAACTTGGTTTTGAATAATAAACTAACGGAGTCTTACAACGCCAGCAATGAGGATAATTGTGAACGATTTTTTGTTTCTTAAAAATCTTATCTTGACTTGCTAAATATTTGATGATTTCAACTTCAAGTTCAGGGTCTACGACTAATCTTCCCTTCCAAGGGCCTTCGGTATAGCAACCATCTTCTCCTACTGGGTTAAAGATAGGTAGATCATACTTCAATCCTACTTCGTAGTCGTCTTGTCCAAAAGCAGGCGCAATGTGAACGATTCCGGTACCATCTTCCATCGTAACATAGGTATCACATACGACATAGAACGCTTTTTTATTGGTTTTTAAAATCGGCATAAATTGTTCGTACTCTTTGTACTCTAAGTCGCGTCCTTTATAGCTTTCAACCACTTCATAGTCATCGCCTAACACTTTATTGGCAAGTGCTTTAGCAACAATAAAGTTATATCCTCTCGAATGACATTTAAGATATTCTTCATCTGGATTGACACAGGCCGCAACATTGGATAAAAGAGTCCATGGAGTGGTCGTCCACACTAATAAATAGGTATTTTCTTCATCCTTTAATTTGAATGGAACCGTAACACTATTAACCGTAATCTCCTTGTATCCTTGGGCTACTTCGTGAGATGCAAGTCCTGTACCACATCTAGGACAATAAGGTAAGATTTTAAGACCATCGTAAATATAACCTTGATCAAAGAATTGTTTTAAAATCCACCATTCCGTTTCAATATAATTGTTATCGTACGTAATATAAGGATGTTTTAAATCAATTAATTGACCCATTTGATCCGTAAAGTCACGAAAGGCTTTTTCGTTTTTCCAAACACTTTCACGACATTTGTCATTAAACGGTTTAATACCGTACTTTTCGATATCACCTTTACCATTAAAGCCAAGTTCTTTTTCTACTTGTACTTCTACCGGTAATCCATGGGTATCCCATCCTACTTTACGAAGTACTTTGTAGCCTTGCATGGTCTTATATTTACAAAACGTATCTTTTAAGATTTTCGCTAACATGTGGTGAATTCCAGGCATTCCATTAGCAGTTGCAGGTCCATCATAGAAAACAAAATAATCGTTTTTATCACGATTTTGAATCGTTTGCTCTAATAAGTCCTCTTCATTCCATACTTTGGTTTGTTCTTGTTCAACCACATTTACCTTGTCTTTTCGTAATTCTTTAAACATAAAAATCACCCTTTCAGAACAAAATGATTTATAAATAAATCATGCCCAAACCTCACGGTTTGGTATTTCTCCTTCTTAGGATATTTCTTCCTCCAGAGACCAATTTCCGCGTCGTCGCGACCGTACTTAATTTTTTAATTCAAACTTGTTCTAATTTTTTAATAATATTTTATTCTTTCTGCTCATAAGTTTATACTTGTATTATCTCAATCAAATGACGAACCCTATTTTTTGCATTCATATTCTCATACCATCATCCCCTAATACCAATGTACCATACATACGTTTGCTAGTCAACCTATTTTTAATAAATTTTTTTACTTTTTAACAATCTTTATATTTTTCTTCAAAAGTATTTTCCAAGCAAATTCCTAGTAAATAAAAAAAGATTCTTCCCCCTAAGGACGAAGAATCGTGGTACCACCTTAATTTGTACTTATCTTATCTTTAACGGAAATGACCCGGTTTTATCTTATCCATAAAACACAATCTTGAAAGTGATCTTAAGTTAAGGTTTCTTTATCTTCTTTGCACCAAACCGAAGACTCTCTTCAAAGGCTTTTTAACTTACGTCTCTCGCACTTGTTTTTTTACTTTTCTAATATATCACGAGAAATAAATCTTGGCAAGCATTTTTAAATACAGTTGATAAATTTCTAGATATTATTTAACTATAATTTTCTAATTAATCATCTAATATTGCTCTCATCATTTCATTAACATTATTATAGCCTTGTCTTTTTCCTTCCCGAACTTCTTGTATAATTTTTTCTCCTTCTTCTAAAGCATCTAATAATTCTTTACTAGGTTTAGAATTAGGCATCTCAAAAGATAATCCATCATGTTTTTTGTTTACTTGTACATTTATAGCACTTTTCATTGCTTTCATATATTAAACACCTCTTACTTCTTTAAAGTACCATCACTTCGTTTTATTACATTTCTAAACTATTATAAAGACCCAATGAACGTATCATCACAAGATTATTATAACGAATATTTTAAGGATAATAAATGTCTATATCGACGTCCCCAACAATTCCATCCACTCTTCCTGTACTAGTAAGTTGCCAATAATGAAAATTTCCTTGATAGTCTGTTTCATCGGTGTAATGTGCAAGCCAAACGGGATATTCTTGATATTTCCAAACTTTCTCTAAATAATTTTTACTTCCATAGAGCATTCCTCTATAACCTTTCTTTTCTACTTCCTTTAAAAAGGTTGAAGAAATCGTATTTAAGTCATAAAGACTAATCTTAAACGAATTAAACCGATTATAACATTCCCAATCAAATACCACCGGTAAATCGAGGGCATAAGGTTTTAACTGTTCACTAACCCAAGATGCTTGTTTTGTAGCATCCTCTATAGATCCTGCATAACTATAGTAATAGACGCCTACTTTGAGTCCAGCCTCTTTGGCTTTTTTGATATTTTGTTCAAAGTAAGGATCGATAATAGAATCTTGATGAGGTCCTTCTTGCGTGCCTAATCGAATAAAGACAAAAGAAACGCCTTCCTTTTTCACTTTTTCAAAATCGATTACTCCTTGCCACTTCGATACATCGATTCCAAGTTCAACATTCTCTTTGACATAGTTCTTTTTTATTTCTGAAATATCAACTTTTTCTTTGGAACTTAAAGTAAACTTCTCTACGACATTTAAAGTAAAAGGTTCCCTAGCAACATTACCATTACGATCTTCTGCATAAAAAATAAGGTCATATTTCCCTACTTTATTAAGGTCATAGTTTCCTTCAATTCTACAAAGTGGTTCCTTATCATAATTATCAGCACATAAAATAACTTCTTCTAGATTATTGGTACTTCCCTTTAATACCGAATAAGTCTTCCCTATACCAATTAAAGGTTCCGTTGTATCTTGCACATTATAGGAAAAAGAGGCTTTATGGATTCTACCATGATCATCTTTATAAGTAAAAGACGCTTTCTGTTCTCCTAAAGTCAAACTATCTAATACATCATCTTGAACAAAACTTCCTTCTTCGATTTGTACCACTTCCGATAACTTTACTTTTTCATATACTTCCATAGTTAAAGGACTATTAACAAATACTTTGGTATTAGAAGGCTCTTCTCTTTGAAAAGCAAAATAGATTAAAAAAAGGCCTAAAGCGACTATAAACAATAAACCAAAACCTATCATTTTCTTTTTATCCATTGGCTTCTCCCTCCATGAAAAAAAGATGAAACTTCATCTTTACTTCTTTAATCTTCTAATTCTAATACTTCAATCTCATCTACGACTGCTTGTTGTTGTTCAATAATCGAACGAAGTCGTGATTTGAAAATTCTCAAATTTCG
>CANRHM010000077.1 GCA_947630415.1 uncultured Bacilli bacterium
TAAACAAAAGTTAGATTTCCTGTTTGAATCTTATTTTCGGTTGTTCCTTGTCTTGAATACTGATATAAAGCAAAGGTAGTTCCTACGGTTATTAAGACTAAACTTAATACCAGTAGACATACGGCAAGTAATTCTTTCTTTGTTCTTTTCTCTTTCATATTCTTACTACTCCTTTATTATTTATACTTTCCATTATAGAGTGTTTTTATAATTAAAACTTGTTAATTTTTTTTCAAAAGAAAAAAGCCTTAAAGGCTTATCATAGTACAATGAATTAAAGCTGTAAAAATTTGATCATAAACATTTTTCGCTTTAGATGAAACAATCAAAGTAATGTGTTCAATATTTGAAAAGTATTCTTTTAAGAAATAAAATAAGATACTACTATAAATGCCCATCGCTAGAAGAGAACTATTTTCTTCTTTCGTAAAGAACGATAAATCAAGCGAAAGATTTGTTTCTTTATTTTTATCTACTTCTTGTAGCAAACGTAATAGACTAAATCTAAGAGCATCTTCTTCTTTGCCTGTAAGTGAAGATAAATAATCTTCATAAGGAAGTGTCACGGTTTTTTCTAAAACATCTACTCTTCCTATTTCTTCATCATCAACAAAATGATAACTTTCTTTTGAAGGAATATCCGTTATAGTTACTTTTTCTTCCAACAAAGAAACAAGATTAGAAAAAGAAATTTCCTCTTGGTGATAGAGATAAGCAAAGGTAAGAAAAGTGGTATTCATAGGGATATAATCATTATCAAAATACAAAGTATTTGAGGCACAGTAAGGACAAATGGCTTTCCCCTCTTTTTCCATTAAATCATCAGTATAAAAAATATTTCTACAAGAGTAACAAGCACTTATATTATTATTTTGCTTTTTCGAAATTGAAGTATCTACTTTAGGTAATTCTTTTACTTCTTCTAAAATATCTTCCATTGTATAATCCGTTACAGGAAGATAGGTATCTACAATTACTTCCATTTCTTTTAACAATTTATAAAAGTTTTTATTTACCAATTCTTTCTTAAAATAGATAGGATCTACGGTTTTTAAATAAAGATAATATCCTAGTTTTAATTGTAATTGATAATCTTTAGTATCCTCTTCCTTTAAAGTTAAAAAGAGATCCATATAATGATGAGGTAAAGTTAGAAAAAGATTGGCATCTTTAAAAAAATCTTGTAAAGTTTGTTTTCCCTTTTTGGTCTTTAAATCTTTTTCTTCGATTTTTTCAAAAAAAGGTAAATATTTCTTGATCCACCAATATTTCATAACAATCCCACCTTAAATACTATTGTATCATTTTTTAGAAAAAAAGAAAAAAATCTTCTTTCGAAGACTTCATTTTCATAGTGGCGGAGCAGGAGAGATTTGAACTCTCGCACCAGTTAACCCGATCTACACCCTTAGCAGGGGCGCCTCTTCAGCCTCTTGAGTACTGCTCCAAATAGAGTTCTATTTAGAAATACCAATAGCACTTCCGTAGTTACCATGTTACAAGATTTCTTTAAGATTGTCAAGGTTAATGACGATTTTTTTATGACAAAAACAAGACAAAAATTTTATCTTTTAAACATCGCCCACATGATCTTCGGACAAATCATTAAATAATTCATCCATATTTCGATAGCCTTTTGCTTTTTTCGTTCCGCATACAATATCATCCGCTTCTTTTAAAGCTTGGATTAACTCGTCACTAGGCGTTTTAAAAGAGAAGTTTTCAGCATCTACTTTGTTATTGCTTTTTTTCTCTAGAGAACTCATTTTTTGAATCATAAAATTATCTCCTTCTTAAAAATATAATACCATGAAAAAAAGACAAATTCTTTGCCTTTTAAAGTTTTTTATAAAGTTTTTCCACAAAGGAAGCAAACCGTTGCATTTGAATCTAATTGAGCTCCACAGTTAGGACAGATTTTAGGTTCCATACTAGCAGGCTTTGCAAAATTAATATCCTGTACATTAGCATCTTGTGGTGCTTGTTCCATAGTAGGATTCATATCCATATTTACTTCTTTTGGAGGAATTGGTAATGGATCTACTTTTACTTCTTCTTCCACAGGTGGCATCACCGAAACAGGAGTTGCCGTATAAGTAGGTACTTCTTCTGGTGCACTAGCAAGTGGACTTTCCATACTAGGTTCAGGAGTAACTGGCGTTGTATCAAATGTATTTCCACTTCCCATACTGATAGCAGGTTCTACACTAGGACGATTTCTACTCTCTTCACTTTGATAATTTTGAGGCATTGAATAGTCACTCGATGTAGGTTGAGGTGCGGCATCAGTTCCTCTTTTTTTCTTTCCTGTTAACGATAAAATAAGTGAAATGATAAGCAAGATAAATCCTAATACAATCAACCAAACCCAAGGACCTTGTAATAATTCTTCTATATTCATAGTGAACACTCCTTTTATTCTTCTAGTATTATTATAACGAGTTCTTTTTAGTTCGTCAATAAAAAAACTACTTCCTTTTGGAAATAGTTATTTTATTTCTGGTGACCGGTATGGAATTCGAATCCATGAATGCCGCCGTGAAAGGGCGGTGTGTTAAGCCACTTCACCAACCGGCCAGATGGCGCCCCAACTAGGACTTGAACCTAGGACCCCTTGATTAACAGTCAAGTGCTCTAACCAACTGAGCTATTGAGGCAACATAAATGGTGGGCCTGGGAGGACTTGAACCACCGACCTCACGCTTATCAGGCGTGCGCTCTAACCACCTGAGCTACAAGCCCATTTATATTGCTTTTTGCGAGTACTACTCCATTCTACAATAATTTTATGCTATTTTCAAGTGTTTTTTTAAATCTTTTTTATAGAAAAAGTAGCTGTAACCTCGTTTGCTCTTTTATTATAGCAACTCTCCTTTTAGATTACAACTACTTTTTATCTTTTTTTAAGACCCATTTGTTAAAAAAGGTATGTAAGGTATAGAAAAGTAATAGACATAGAAGAATTCCTCCAAGTAATATGAAAAATTGAGTTAAGTTTAAAGAAACAAGTGAAAATAAGCGAGGTAAAAGGAAGGCTTCGAGTAAAAAGACCGTAATCATACTCACTAATAAAGTTAATCTAAGACGTGTAAAGGGATACGATATATAAGCAATATGAAGGAAGCCACAAAAAGCTACTAGATAAACTGCAATGGTGGAAGTAACAGCCATCGGAATCGAAAACAAATAAGCAACGCCTTCTAAAATAAGAAGTAATAAAAAGATCGTTAACGAAGTAGGAAATGCTTTCAGTAGGACATTCTTTAAGAAGCCTCCTTTAACCCGTTCCTTATTGGGTTCTAGTGCTAATATAAACGATGGAATTCCTATCGTTACCAAATTGGTTAGGGATAAATGAATCGGTTCAAACGGAAAAGGCATGGTGAAAAACAAAAAGAAAATAACTAAAAGCGAAGTATAAATCGTTTTCACTAAGAACAATGAGGAAGATCGCTCAATATTGTTGATGGTTTTTCTTCCCTCTTCGACAATCTTAGGCATCGAATCAAAATCAGAATCTAATAAAACCAGTTGAGAAACACTTCTAGCGGCACCACTTCCACTTGCCATTGCAATACCACAGTCGGCCGTCTTTAATGCAAGGACATCGTTGACACCGTCTCCCGTCATAGCAACCGTATGTCCTTTTTCTTTTAAAGCAAGGACTAATTCTTTCTTTTGAGCTGGGGTTACTCTACCAAAAATCGTATATTGATCGATTAAAGTAGGAAAAGTAGAAGAATCAACCCCAGTTAAATCAATATATTTTTGATAGGAATCGACTCCTACTCTTTTGGCAATTTCACTCACCGTCACAGGATTATCCCCAGAAATAATTTTAATAGTAACGCCTTGTTCCCTAAAATAAGCTAAGGTCTTTTTGGCATTTTCCCGAATCTTATCTTGAATTAAAAGATAAGCAAGTTCTATAAGTTTTCCTTTTTCTTTTTGGGCAAGTAATAAAACACGATACGACTTGGTATAATCGTCTAAATCAATGGTACTTTTTGCTTTTCCCAAAAGAAAACTAGGAGCTCCTAAGTAATAATCTCCTTCTTTGAAGGTAACATGGGAATATTTGGTCTCCGAAGAAAAAGGTTCTACCTCTAACACATTCCAGGTGTTTTGGGGTTTCCACTTCTTACGAATCGCTTCCATAGTAGGAGTATCGTCAACTAGTGAGGCTCCCATTTCTTTTAAAATGGTAGCAATCTCTTTTACACTTTTATTAATGGGAAGTACTTCTTTTACTTCCATCTTTCCTTCGGTAAGGGTACCCGTTTTATCCAAACACAAAACATCGACTCTAGCTAACATTTCGATGCAGTATAATTCTTGTACCAACACTTGATACTTCGATAGACGAATGACTGAAACCGCTAAAACGGTAGAAGTAAGCAAAATAAGACCATCTGGAATCATCCCAATAAGTCCTGCCGTCGTATGAATAACCGCATTTTCTAACGAAGTACCAGGAATCCTGATCTGAGACCAAAACAAAAGCAAGCCTACCGGAACAACCACAAACGATAAACCTTTAATAATCTTATTGAGCGAAATCATAAGTTCTGAATTCAATTTCTTTAAGTACTTGGCATCTTTTGATATCTTCGAAGAATAGTTATCTTCTCCAATATGAATACATTTTCCATAGCAGTCCCCACTAATTAAGAAACTACCCGATAAAAGTTGATCTCCTTTTCCCTTTTTAATAGGGGTCTCTTCTCCCGTAATTAAAGATTCATTGACTAAACATTCCCCAGATAAGACCTCACTATCGACTAAAATTTGATTTCCACGATAAAAATGAAGCACTTCATCTAGTACAATTTCTTCTTGATCAAGCGTTACTTCTTTTCCCTCTCTTACCGCTTCTTGTTTTGTTTTACTAAATAAGGATAGCTTGTCTATCGTTCTTTTCGCCTTAATTTCTTGGAACAATGAAATAGCCAAATTACACAAAACCGTACCTAAAAACAATAAATTTTTATAACTACCGACCAACAAAATAGCAAAAGCTAGTCCAAAATTTAAAAAGTTAAATAACGTCAACAAATTGGTTCTTACAATTTCTTTAATACTTTTAGTAGGAACATCGGTATTATGATGTACAAGTCCTTTTCTTTTCCGTTCTTCTACTTCTTCGATTGTTAATCCATAAGGTATTTCTTTTTTCATCTAGAACACCCTCTTTTAATTCTTATAGGTTTTAAAAAGTAAATTTCCTAATTCTTGATAACTGGTATCATTTTCTAAAACAACATCAAAATATTGTTTAAACGTCTCTAAATCCTTAGGATGTAAGAGAAAACCCACACGAAGCGTATGATCTCTTTTCTCTTCTTCCACCATGAACGTATCTTCAATCTGATCTCCTAATAAAAGGATTTGATCACGTCCTTTAATTTTTTCTTTGATAGCATCAGGAAGCGATACTTCGTTTTTGTTGAGGCTGTGGATAATATTATCTTCTACTCCTACCGCTATACCATTTTCAAACTTTATTTGATTGGAACTAATGTAAATATTATCAAAATAACACTCTTCTTGTTCTAGAAAAGAAGCAATAAAGTTGCCAATTCCTGCTGAAATAATAATTAAAGGAATGTGCCTTTCATGCAAAAAGATAAGAAACTCTTTAGCCCCTGGTCGAAACTGCATAGTGTTTGCATCTTTTACCGTCGATTTAATAAAAGCTTCTTTTAATTGATATTTTACAAAAAGTTCGATGTGTTTATGGTACCACTCTTTCATCTCTTCTAAACGGTAACTAAAAGGAAGTGAAGTATCCACTTCAATGGGACGATAATAATCGTAATAAGCTTGTCTTTCTTGTTTATAGGATTCGGGCAAATAAGAAGTATCCGATAATAAAGACCAAGACGTTTTACTATTTCCTACCGTTAAAGTACGATCAAAATCAGTTACTACATAAAGGCGATCAAAGGTATCTATTTTTTCAAATGGTTTAGCATATTTTATCATAAAATCCCTCCAAAACGTATTATAAAGGTTAATCTACTTAGTAATCAAGACTATTTTGTTAATAGCCTGTAAATAACTGGACCCTTCTAAAGGAGTAATCGCGGTATCCCAAGTCGTGCCATTGGCATGAATGATATAATGTTTATCTTCAAACATTCCAAGGTAGAGCATAACGTGTCCTTTTTGATAAAGAAGGGAAAGTGGGTGTTGTTCGATTAACGAAAGTTTTTCTACCTCACTTTTATCGGTAACATCAATGATTTTCCCTACCGAAGTATTTTGCGAAGAAGTGTTTCTTGGAAAGTTAAATCCAAACGTACGAAAGACATTGGATATAAAACTAGAACAGTCTACTCCCTTTTCTTTGCCACCCCAAGCATAAACGGTTCCCTCATACTTCAATGCTTGACTATATAAGTTTAAATCTGTATAAGGTAAATAGCCTAGATAAGCGTCCTTTTTAGATAACGTTATTTCTTTTGTCCCTAATCCATCTTCTTCTTTTACGGGAAG
>CANRHM010000078.1 GCA_947630415.1 uncultured Bacilli bacterium
CTTAATGGATTATTTTAATGAGAAGACCCAGTAGTCTTCTTTTTTTGATCTAAATTTTTGCACATAAAGGAAAGGCTTTGCATAGATTAAACTAGAGGAGGGATAAGATGGCAGTATATAAGGAAATTGTTACGAAAGCGGTCGTTGGCAAAGGAAAGAAAGTATTTACAAATACCGAAAGTGTAAAACCGGAAATTGTACCTACGGCCATTTTAGGATGTTGGGTCATTAATCATAATTTTCAAGGTGTAAAAAGTGGCGACAAAGTTAAAATCGAAGGTAGTTACGATGTAAATATCTGGTACTCTTGTGAAGACGATACCAAGACTGAAGTGGTAAGACAACATAATACCTATTCCGATATGGTTCAAGTTCGAAGAAGAGTAGAATCGGATACCAACAACGAAGAAGTCATTGTTCGAAGTCTAAACCAACCAACTTGTACCAAAGTCGAAATCGTTGATGGAGCTATTCAATACACGATTGAAAAAGAATTAGGTATCGAATTAGTAGGAGACACCAAAGTAAAAATTGCAATCGATGAAAACGAAGACCCTTGGGACGATATTGTTGATAATGAGGAAGACAAAGTAGAAAACGAAATTGATGAACAAGTAAATGAAGATTTTTTACAAGATAAAGCATAATTTTTAAAATTACTATTGCGTGGTGTACGGATAGTAATTTTTTTGAAAAAAAATAATCTGTTAACAAAAAAAGGTTGACAAAGGTAAAAACATTGATTATACTAGTACTAGTTTTAATGAATGGAGGGATATTATGGCAGTTAAATTAAGACTTACAAGAATGGGAGCAAAGAAAAGACCTACTTATCGTATTGTGGCAAGTGATTCAAGAGCAAAAAGAGATGGCGAATACATCGAATTAGTAGGAACTTACAATCCTATTCAAGATGAAACTGTAATCAAAGAAGAAGTTGCACTTAAGTGGTTACGCCAAGGTGCTAAACCAAGTGATACCGTTCGTAATTTATTAAGTAAGCAAGGCATCATGAAGAAATTTGCAGAAGAGAAACAAGGTAAGTAATATGGATTTAGTAGCACTTACAGAAGAAATTGTTAAAAGTCTAGTAGAAGATCCTGATACTGTTTCTGTAAAAGAATTTGAATCTGAAAACGAAGATGAATTATTAATTCAAGTTCTAGTACAAGAAAGCGATATGGGAAGAGTTATTGGACGTGGAGGTAAAGTTGCGAATGCCATCCGTACTTTAGTCCAAGCCAGCAGTTTCTTAAAAGAGAATAAAAAGATCAAAATTAACATTGATAGTTTTTAAGAGAGCAATCTCTTTTTTTCTTGACTTAATTGTCAGTTTAAGATGACTATTTTATTTACAAATAGCGAATTTATTTAATATAATAGTTTTATAGGGAGTTAAAAAAATGAAAGATAAAATACCTGGTCATATCGGTATTATTATGGATGGAAATGGAAGATGGGCAACTTCCAGAGGTTATGCTCGTAGTAGAGGACATAAAGAAGGAGCCGAAGCCTTAAAAAAGATTATTAAGCATGCGAATGAATTGCATCTTCCGTACCTCTCGGTTTTTGCTTTTTCTACCGAAAACTTTAAAAGAGAAGCCAAAGAAGTCAATTACTTGATGAATCTTTTTGTGCGTCTTTTTAAAAGTGAATTAGATTTTCTAATTGAAGATCAAGTGAAAGTCGTTTTTTCAGGAAGAAGAGAACCCTTACCTAAAAAAGTATTAGATGCCATGGATATTATCACGAAAAAAACAAAAGATAATAGAGGAATGGTTTTAAATGTGTGCTTGAACTACGGTGGAAAAACAGAAATTGTCGATATGGTGAAAAGAATTGCCATGGACGTGGAAAATAAAAAAATAACCATCGATCAGATTGATATTTCGTTAGTAGATCACGCTATGTATCAAGATTTACCTCCTTTAGATTTAGTGATTCGAACGAGTGGAGAATACCGTATTAGCAATTTCATGTTGTATCAAGCATCTTATGCCGAGTTTTATTTTAGCCCTAAATATTTTCCCGATTTTACCCCACGGGATTTAGATATAGCCATCGAGGATTATGGAAAACGAAATCGTCGTTTTGGAGGAATAAAGAAATGAAAAAAAGATTATTAGGAGCCGTTATTTTATTAGGCGTATTACTTCCGATTGTGTTTTTGGGAGGCGTTTACTTTTCGATTGGTGTATCGGTGATAGCGATTCTAGGAATGTATGAACTCATCAATTTACGCAAAACCAAAAAAAGTATTCCACTTGCTATTGAAATACTAACCTATATTTTAGTGGCTTATTTAGTAACGAATCAGTTTGGAACAAATCAATTTGTGATTAAACTGGATTACCGTGTGTTATCGTTTCTCATCTTTGTCTTTTTCTTCCCGGTACTCATGATTTCGGACAATGAAAAATATAATTTAAATGATGCTTTCTTTTTGTTTGGTTCTACTTTGTTTTTAGGACTTTCTTGCAATTTGGTAGTGATCATTCGAAATTATTCTCTATCGTATTTGTTCTATTTGTTGATAGTTACGATGTTAACGGATATCTTTGCATACATTAGTGGAAGTATGGTGGGAAAACATAAACTGTGCCCTAATATCTCCCCTAATAAGAGTGTTGAAGGTTTAATTGGAGGAACTTTTATGGGCGTTGTTGGGGCTACATTATTTTATGTAACGGTAATTAATCCAGAAATTTCTCTTCCTACGATTATTCTAGTATCGTTATCCTTATCGTTAATTGGACAGTTAGGCGATTTGGTCTTTTCTTCGATGAAACGCCATTATAATAAGAAAGATTTTTCGAATCTGATTCCAGGTCATGGAGGGATTCTTGACCGCTTCGATAGTTTCATCTTTGTATCACTTGCTGCTGTTATCTTTTTACCCATGTTATAGGAGGAATTTATGTTAACATTACTTTATTTTATATTAATTTTAGGTGTTATCGTTTTAGTCCATGAATTTGGACATTTCATTTTTGCGAAGATTTTTGGCATTTATGTTTATGAGTTCTCGATTGGTATGGGGCCTAAACTTTGGGGCCATAAGAAAAAAGGAGGGGAAACCGATTATTCGATTCGTCTCATTCCGATTGGTGGATATTGTTCTCTAGCAGGAGAGGGGAACGACGAAGATGGAAAACTTCCAAAGGATCGTCTTTTACAATCTAAACCAGCTTGGCAACGTTTCTTAGTTATGTTCTTTGGAGCAGGAAATAACTTTATCTTAGCCATTCTTTTACTTTTATTTACAGCCATCATTTGGGGAGCACCTTCGACCGTTCCTAAACTTACGGGAATCCAAGAGAATATGCCAGCTTATACAGCCGGTCTTGAAGTAGGGGATACCATTTTAAAAATCAATAACGAGGTTACTTCTACCATTGACGATGTTTCGATTTACATTCAACTTGCTGATAAAGATAAGCCGCTTGCTTTTGAAGTAAAGAAAAGTGATGGAACGGTTAAAACCATCGATGTAACGCCTATCAAAGAGGAAGAACAAGGAACCGAAGTATACCGTATTGGTGTTGAGTTACAACCGGAGATTAGGCACGATATTGGTGCGATTTTTGAATACACGGTTGTTAAAACAGGAGCTTTATTTAAGCAAATGTTTGTAACGATTGGAGGCTTGTTCACGGGTAAAATTGGGGTATCTCAATTAAGTGGACCGGTAGGAATCTACGGTATAGTAGGCGAACAAGCAAAAGCAGGCTTTGAAAACATCTTATACTTGATTGCTCTTTTAAGTATCAATGTAGGATTCATCAACTTACTTCCACTTCCTGCTTTTGATGGAGGAAGAATTCTTTTCTTAATTATTGAAAAGATTAAAGGAAGTCCAGTTAAACCGGAAACCGAAAACATGATTCATAATATTGGTTTCTTCTTACTACTTGCCTTAATGCTCTATATTACCTTTAATGATATTTTGAAATTATTCTAAAGAAACGTAAAAGTTTCTTTTTTTTGAAGAAAAATAGGTGGATTTCGTTTATAATAAAAGTAAGAACTCACAAGGAGATGGTAGAATGGTAGCCAATGTTTTAGTAGAACTTGCCAATAAAAAAGTAGATCGTACTTTTGACTATTTAGTGCCATCTTCACTTGTTTCTATGGTTAAAGTAGGTATTAGAGTTATGGTTCCATTCGGCTCTCGTTTTTTAGAAGGATTTGTTCTTGCTTTAAAAGAGAAAAGCGAAATTGAAAACTTAAAAGAAATCAAAGAAATTATCGATAATGAAGTCGTTTTAAATGAAGAGTTACTAGCGCTTGGAAAAAGAATCCAGGAAGAGACTCTTTCCCCTTTAATTAGTTGTTATCAAGTGATGCTTCCTAAAGCTTTAAAAGCAAAAAAAGGACATCACTTAGGTATAAAATACGAAAGTGTTATCTCGCTTACCCATGAAATAGCCGATTTATCTTGTTACAATGCGTCTCAAAAAGAAATTATTTTGAAACTTCAACAAGAAAAGGAATGTCTAAAAAAAGACTTAGCTTCTATTTCTACAAGTAGTCTATCAACACTTTTAAAAAAAGGAATCTTAAAAGAAGAGAAAAAAGAGTATTATCGTTTGCAAAAAGAAGTAGAGAGGAAGGAAAAATATCCTTTAACCCTAGAACAACAAAAAGTAGTCGATGAAGTGTTAGCTTCTAAAAACACCTATACTCCTTATCTTTTACACGGTGTTACTGGAAGCGGTAAGACCGAAGTTTATATGGAAATTATCGAAGCTGTCTTAAAAGAAGGAAAGAAGAGTATTGTCTTAGTTCCTGAAATTTCACTTACGCCTCAGATGGTAAACCGTTTTCAAGCTCGTTTCGGTAGTATTGTGGCCATTCTTCACAGTAGGTTAAGTGAAGGGGAGAAATACGATGAGTGGCGTAAAATTGCAAGAGGTGAAGTATCCATTGTCATTGGTGCAAGAAGTGCTATCTTTGCTCCGCTTAGTCCGATTGGTGCTATTATCATCGATGAAGAACATACCCAATCGTACCATCAAGAAAATAGTCCTCGTTATAGTGCTATCGATGTTGCTTTAATAAGAGGAAAGACTAACAGTTGTCCTGTCATTTTAGGAAGTGCTACCCCTACGTTAGAAAGTTATGCTAGAGCAGAAAGAGGGGTATATCATTTATTAGAACTTCCGCATAGAGTCTTAAACCGGCCTCTTCCAAAGGTTACCATTGTCGATTTGAAAGAGACTAGAAAACGAACTAACTCTTATTTTTCAACCACTTTGTTAGATAAGATTCGTCTTCGCCTTGAAAAGAAAGAACAAGTGATGCTTCTCTTAAATAGAAGAGGTTATTCTTCATATCTATCTTGTAGCAATTGTGGTCATGTGGTGAAGTGTCCTCATTGTGATATTTCTTTAACCTATCATAAAAACAGTAATACGCTTCGTTGTCATTATTGTGGTTATGGTGAAAAAAATATTACTGTTTGTCCTAGTTGTAGAGAAAAAAGTATGTATTCCGTTGGTTTTGGAACAGAAAAAGTAGAAGAGGAATTAAAAAATTATTTTCCACAGGCTGGAATTGTTCGAATGGATTATGATACGACGAGCCGAAAAGGATCACATGAAAAAATTATTGAAGACTTTGCTAGTGGCAAGTATCAGATTTTATTAGGAACCCAAATGATTGCTAAAGGATTAGATTTTCCTAACGTTACTCTAGTAGGGGTTATCAATGCCGATACAGGACTCAATATTCCAGACTTTCGTAGTAGTGAAAATACTTTTCAACTATTAGACCAAGTCTCAGGAAGAAGTGGAAGAGGAACTTCTTTAGGAGAAGTTGTTATTCAAACGTTTAACCCCGATCATTATGCAATTCGTTATGCAAAAGAGCATGATTACTTAGGTTTTTATAATGAAGAGATGAATATTCGAAAACAACTCAAATATAGTCCTTATTACTACATGACTTTAGTGAAAGTTTCTTCCACCACCGATGGTATAGCCAAAAAAGAAATCGAAAAAATCTATCGATCTCTTGAACGAAATCTTACATCCAGTATCTTGTTAGGACCTAATCCTAGTCCACTTTACCGAATTAACAACACTTATTATTATCAGATTATTATTAAATATAAAAAAGAAGAGAATCTCTATCCCATCCTAGAAAAAGTATTAAATTACTATGAAAGTAATAATCAGGTAAAAGTAATTGTCGATTTTAATCCAAGAAGTTTTATCTAGTTTTTAGAAAGAATATAGATTTTTATATTCTTTTTTTGTGAAAAGAAATTAACAAAAAGTTGACATGGGGGGGGGGTAGCTTTATAATAAAAATAGGTAAATAATAAGG
>CANRHM010000079.1 GCA_947630415.1 uncultured Bacilli bacterium
GAAAAGAACAAAGAAAGAACTAATAGCAGTAAGCCTACTTGTGTTCAGTTTAATTCTAATCACAGTGGGAGCAACATTTGCTTTATATCAGTATTCAAGACAAGGAACAACAGAAAATAAAATTAAAACAGGAAACTTGACTTTTATCTATGATGAAAGTAAAAGTCGTGAAGGAGGAGTATCTCTAACGAATGCTTTTCCAATGAGTGATACTGATGGAAAAGCTTTAACAAGTGATCAAAGTGGAGTTTTTGATTTTGATGTAAGAGCCAAAACCGAAGGAGCACCAATTCATTATGAAATCTATTTAACCAAAGTAGCTTTAGGTGTTGATGTTAAAGAATTACCAGAGAAAGTAGTAAAGACGTATATAACTACTTTAAACGATGAAGATGAAGGAACACCAGAAACAACTGGATTACCTACAGGAAAAAATTTAAATTTATATAGTGATTTATATGATAGTAAAGTACTAAGTATATTAGAAGAAGAAACAAATGCAAAAACGTTATATAGAGAAACTATAGCAGCTGGAAATAATAATTATGCAAAAACCTTCCGATATAAAATGTGGATCGACGAAAATGCTAATCAGGTAAAAAATGGAAGTTGGATATATAATAACATGACATTCTCCGTAAAAGTAAATGTCTATGCACAAAATGATGAAATAGAAGAACCAGAAAAGCCTCTACCATCTTATATAGATATCTCTGGTGCTAATGCACCTGAATTAGTAGAGGGAATGATACCAGTAGTATATAATGAAGAATTAAATTCGTGGGTAAAGCAAGATGTAGAAAAGAGTTATGATTATTCGACACAACATTGGGCCAATGCTGTAACGGTAAAAGAAAAAGGATATCAATCTAAATTAAAGGAAACCAAAAGTGTAAATCTAGTAAATGAATCGTTGGATGATGCATATAAAAGTACAAATAAAAATGTAAATAGTAGTTCTAGTGCTTTTGAGATGACATTTACTACAGGAAATACTGGTGGAACGTTATCTTTTGATTATTCAGTATCTAGTGAATCTAGAGACAAATTAACTATAACTCTAAATGATAAAACATTGGTAAATGAAGTTGGTGGAGAAGGAGTAAGTGGACATATAGATGAAGCATTAAGCACCAAGAGGGCTTATACGTTAACAGCAACTTATACAAAGGATGCTTCGATAAGTAGAAATGATGATGAAACTACTATATCAAATATAGTTTTACCAACAAATTTATCAGTACCATCATCAATCAACAACACTGGTAAGTATTCATGGAGAAAAGCATATAAATACCATGTAGCGTCGAATGTTAACTTTAATGCAAATACAGGAAAATATACTTTATTGGACTTTGATGATCATGAATATAGTGCATCTGATATTGGGAAATATATTTGTTTGGATGGTTCTAAATCATGTGATGGAGATACATTATATAAAGTAACGAAAGTAGAAGAAAATGCCATTAAAGAAATTGAAATGTATAAATCTGAGTATAATGATAATATTAGAGAAGCGTATCAGAATATAACTATAGGAACTAAAATTGATATGGATGATATCAGCACGATGTGGGTATGGATACCAAGATACGAATATGATTATATAGATATACAAACAGCAGGAGGAGAAAGTTCGCAAGGTTCGACTACTTATGAAACAGTCTATTTAAATCCAGGAGAAATAAAAATAAAATTTATTGATTCAACTATAACTTCATCAAGTGAAAACAATTATAAAGTACATCCAGCGTTTAGCTTTGGAGAAACAGAATTAGATGGATTCTGGTATGGAAAGTTTGAGACAAGCAGTAAGGAATCATGTACTGCAACAAATTATTCGGTGGGCACTGCATGTGATGTAGAAACATATACTCCACAAATCAAACCAGGAGTAACCTCATGGAGAGGAATAAGATTATCAACAGCATTCATAGTATCTCAAAAAATGATGAATAGCTATTCAAATGAATATGGATTTAACGGTGCAGAAATAGATACTCATATGAGTAAGAATAGTGAATGGGGAGCAGTAGCGTATCTATCACAAAGTAGATATGGAAAATATGGAAATAGCGATTATAGAATTGATGATAAAGCAGTATATCATAACAACTGTTCAAGTTATACAACAGGAATGGCAGCAGCCACAGCAGTTTACGGACTAACTTACGATTGTACTAACACATATAATACTGCTGCTGGTCAAAAAGCATCCACGACCGGCAACATCACAGGGGTCTATGATATGAGTGGTGGAGCACAGGAATATGTCATGGGTGTATTAGATGATGGAACTGGAAAGCCAAGAAGTGGTTTTGATACATCATCCAACTCAGGATTTAATGGAGTATTATATTACAGTCGTGGATCAGTGTCTGATGGAAGAGTTTTACCAAACGAAAAATATTATGATTTATATACATATGATTTATATACAAGCGAAACTCCAGCAACAGCATGTGATGGCGGAGTATGTTATGGGCATGCTTTATCCGAAACGCCAGGATGGTATAGAGATTCTCATTCTTTTGTAACCACTAATAGCTCTTGGTTCTATCGAGGCGGCCATAACTCCAATAATGGCGGTTCTGCTGGAGTGTTCGCCTTCAGTAGCACCACTGGTGCTGCGTTCACGGACAACTCGTTCCGTCTTGTCCTTGCTCCTATTGGAGATTAGTCATTTCTTTTAAATATTTAAATTAGATTTATAGTACAAAAAAAGATCCTTTCCGGGATCTTTTATCTATTGACAGTAATTGTGTAGATTTTACCTTGTACAAAGGTATTGTTACCGGCTTTAACACTCGAATCAGAACTGATGAGACCAGCGCCTTCATTGACATCTTTCGCTTGGAACTTGAAGGTAACACCAGGACATGCTTTTTCGAGTTTTGATTTTAATGTATTGACCGTTTCTTGATAAGTATTACCAAACCAAGTAGCTTGAATATTTACGGTATAACTCTTGGCTTCTCCACGACTTAAGTAAACGGTGATACTACTTCCTTTATTCATCGTTCCCGTTGCACTTTGTCTTGTAACTAATCCTTCTTTAGTAGAAGAGTAGGAAGTTTCTGTTTCAAACTTACAAGTGATTCCAAGATCATTACATTTCTTTTGAACACTTGCTTTTGTTTCTCCTTTAAAACTTGGAACATTTACTTTTTCGATAATACCACGACTTAGTGTTAAGGTTACGGTTGCGCCACTTGTTACTTTACTTCCTTCACTTCGAGATTGTTTGGTAACGACATCTTTTTTTACGGTTTCACTATAATCACCATAAACAAAACTACATTTAATCGAAGCATTTTTACAAAGCGTTTCCGCTTCACTTTTAGTTTTGCCTACCAGTTTTGGAATCACTAATTCTTTTCCTTGGGATACCGTGATGGTAATCGTATCATCATTTTTAATAATATCTCCTACCTGATGAGACATTTTAATGATTTGTCCTGCTGGAACACTTTCACTAAAGGTTACATCTTCTTGGAATTTAATATTATATTTTTCGGCCCATGAACGATATTCTTGAACGGTTTTAAAACTTTCCATCTTTAAAGGTCCTTTGGAAATCGTTACTTTAATGGTTGCCCCTTCTTCGATAGTTTCATTTTCTTTATGACTTACCGAGATAGGTTTTCCTAAAGGAACACTTTCATCATAGGAATCGGTAAATTCAATTTTTAAATTATGTTCCATGACCCAAGATGTGATTTCTTCCATGGTCATGTTCATAAGATTTGGAACTTTGATTTCGCTTCCTTTGGAGATCGTTAATATTACCGTATCTTTATTAGGATCTACGGTGTTTCCTTCTTCGATACTTTGTTTCATGACTTCTCCTTTAGAAACCGTATCACTATAAGCATACTCAATTTTGTAGGCTATACCATTTCGCTTTAAGAATAAAGTCGAGTGGAATAAATCTAGTCCTACTAAGTTTTCCATGGTAGTACTTTCTAAAGGATCTTCTCCTAATGAAACGGTAATATGAATTTCTTCATTTCTGGATAGAGACCCAGACTTATCTTGTTCAATGACAATATCTCTTGGAGTAGAGGACTTAATGAAGTCAATCGTTACATTCGAAAAATAATTATCATCGATAAATTGAACGACTTCATCTACTTCTTTTCCAATCATATTCGGGAAAATAACTTCTTTTTCCAAGTCTGGTCCATTCGATACCGTAACGGTTAGTTTATCGATTTCTTTAAGAAGGGTTCCTTCTTTTTGATCTTGACTAATAATATAGTATGCTGGGATGACGTCGTTATTTTCATATTCTTGTTCAATGGTGATTTGATGACTACTTCCCCACGAAATAACTTCAGTTAGACTTTTATTCGTAAAATCTATTACTACTTCTTGGGTAGGAAGTACTAGAATATCAAAACGTTCTAACAATTGAATAGCACTCATTGTACTTAGGAATAAGAGACTGGTAAGAAGAAAAATCTTTCCTTTTTTTTGCTTCCAATAAATTCCTGTTAAGACTAAAGAGAGAACTGCTAATAAATAAATGCTCGTTGTTATAATAATCGATACTTGATTTACTTCACTTGCACTTTGTATCATTCTATCTACGCCATAGAATAGGCTTATAATTAGAAAAAAAGCTAAAATTATATAAACAATTACTTTGTTTGAATTGGTTTCTTTTTTCATGGAAATTCACCTCTATTTTATATTATAAGTATATAATACTTTTCTAAGAATAGAAAGAAGAACCTCTATTTTAAAGCGTAAAGTGTTGTCGATAACGATTCTTTTTTGTTATAATGATATTAAGAATTAAGAATGTGGAATTTACTTGGAGGTTATAACGGATGGAAAACATAAAGTCTTTCTTAGAACAAAATATGCAAAAGATACTTTTTCTTTTTTGGGTCATACAACCTTTTATTGATGTTTTTACAGCGTTTGAAATTTATTATTTCCATTTAGGAGTTTCTTTAGGAATGGTAGTACGGTTCTTCTTTCTTTTAGTTCTTTTCTTTTATTATGGATGGTGTTTTAAAGAACGAAAAAAGAAGGTACTCATTTATTTAGGTTTATTAATAGGTTATCTTTGTGGATTTATGGCAATGATATATTTTTTAAAGGGACCGGGAGCCATCTTATATGAATTGCAAAATACGTTACGGAGTTTCTATTTTCCGTTTTTGTTGATGCTTACGTTTCCCATTATGGAGCAAAGTAAAAAAGAAGTATCGCTTAAAACGTATATGTTTATTTTAGGTAGTTATTTATTCTTTATTATGATTCCTACTTTCTTTCATGTAGGGTTTGCAGCGTATCATCAAGGGAAAGGAGGAAATATTGGTTGGTTTTATTCAACGAATGAGATTAGTGCTATTCTATCGTTGTTCCTTCCTTATGTGATGCTCTTTTGCTATAAAGAAAAAAATACGAAAAAAATGCTTATTTTAAAGATGCTCCTTTTGTTTGCTAATATTTTCTGTCTTTTTACTTTAGGAACGAAGATGACCATTATCAGTTTATTAGTTACTTTGTTGGTGATAGGAAGTGTTTATGTATATCAACTCTTTAAAAAGAAAAAATATAAAGTAATTGGTTGTATTTCGGTAGGACTAGTGCTTTTAGTATCGTTGGCTATTTTCTTGGTACCTAAGACGCACTTCTACAAAAATATTCAAATTCATTTAGATTTTTTAGGAGTGGATGATCCCATCGAAGTGATTCAAAATCCAGATTTAATCAATCGTTTTATCTTTAGTTCTAGATTGTCTTTTTTAGGTAAGACCAATCAAAATTATATCAATGCCTCGCTTCTAGAAAAAGGTATGGGAATAGGTTATATCGAAAATTATGCAACGGATAATATGCGTTTAAAAATGGTGGAGATGGATTTCTTTGATTTATTCTATCGCCATGGTGTAATTGGTTTTATGCTCTATTTTATACCACTTTTCTATAGTCTATATCAAATTTTTAAGAAGCCTCGTAAAAAGGATTTTACATCTCTTTGTTTTAGGCTTAGTCTTTTCTTTATTCTTTTTATGGCCTCATTCGTAGGACATGTTTTTATCGCTCCTTCCGTTAGTATTTTAATTACGTTACTTTTAGCAAATGAAAACGGTCGTTTAAAGCAGGGAAAAAGCACTTTTTAAACCGGGGTTTTCCTTTACTATTCTTAAAAAATAATCTATAATGAAAGTAGGTGGTGCGTCAGTTCGGCGTGTAATATATAGTTGGTGGGAAGCCAACATGGTAATCTCTAGCAAAGAGCCA
>CANRHM010000080.1 GCA_947630415.1 uncultured Bacilli bacterium
GATGTAGAAGAACTCAATTTTGTAGATCCATCTTTATTAACAAAGTTTAGAAGAGAGAGAATAAAAACAGAAGATACCGCTAACAACTTGTTAGATAAATTGTTAAAGAAAACAGTAGAACTAGCATTAGAAGCTGGAGTTATAGAAAATAAAGTAAAAGTCATATTAGATTCCACTCATACAAATGCAAGATATGGGAAATTAAGTCCTAGAGAAGAATTGATAAGGCAAGCTAGAAATCTAAGAAAAAGTGTATATGCTATCGATGAAACGTTAAAAGAAAAAATGCCTCCTAAAAGAGAAGCAAGTGGCATATTAGAAGATATGAATCAATATGTAGATGAATTACTAGAGGTAGTAAAAAAAGAAAAGATACTAACAAGTATAGGAGGAATTAGAGAACAAATAGATTATTTAGAAGAAACAAATGAAGATATAAAAGAAGCTTTATCCACAGCTAAAAAACAAATACCTAGTGAATACTCTAAAGATCCTGATGCTAGAACAGGACATAAAACTGCTGATACTTCCTTTTTTGGATATAAGAACCATATAGCCATGACTACAGAAGGAATCATTACTGCTGCTACTATAACCAGTGGTGAAAAGAATGATGGACAAGAGATGCAAACATTAATTGAGAAAACAGAAAACACTGGATTAAAGATAGAAGCTGTAATTGGAGATGGAGCTTATAGTAGTCATGATGATATAGAATATTGTAAAAACAAAGAAATAAAAGTGGTAAGCAAGTTAAACAAAATGATATTAGAAGGACATGGAAGTAAAGAAGAAGCTGGATATACTTATAATAAAGATGCAGACATGTATGTATGCAAAGCAGGTCATATGGCTATAAGGAAAGCAAAGGATAAATGTGGAAGTAAAAATAGAGATGTAATTCGCTATTATTTTGATGTTGAGAAATGTAAAATATGTCCCTTTAGAGAAGGATGTTATAAAGAAGGATCAAAGAAAAAGAGCATGACGGTCACAGTTCAAAAAGAGATATACAAGAACCAAAAAGAGTATATGGAAACGAAGGAGTTTAAGGAATTATATAAAGAGCGATATAAAATAGAAGCAAAAAATAGTGAAATAAAAAATAATGGAGACATGAAGAAAGCCACAGGATGTGGAGAATTAGGAATGACCATACAAGGGGCAAGTACGCTCTTTTTGACCAATATAAAACGAATAAGGACCTTAAAAAAGGGAAAAAATACAAATAAAAGAAATAAAGATATAGAATACAGGTGTCTCTTTTAAAGAAATAGAGAAAAAAAGGATAATTTAGTAAAAAAAGTGTTTCAAAAGTTAACACTTTTTTACATTGCTTTAATAATTTCGCTACTTTTTCAGCAGCCTCTGTCAACTTTTTGTTAACTCTTCTGTGACACTTTTTAAAACTTGACAGTTTTGGACAAAAAGAAAGGCCCTACAACACTAGGAACCTTTCTTTCGTACTATTTAATAGTACACTTTATTCTATTCTATTTATTTTGGAATATGTTCTTGTTAAGTGGTTGAATATTTTTCTTCTTTTCGATATAATAAAGAAAGATACGAAAGGTGGTACAAACAATGTCTAAAAAAGAAAATGTAAAGGGGAAAGTTTCAGTAACTTATGTTATGCGCGTAATCGTGCTCATTTTATCCTTCGTCAGTAGTGCAATTCTTATTTATTATTTGAATCTACTTACACCTACTGAACCTATGATTTGTTATATCGGGATGGGTGTTCTTTTAGGAATTGATTTTCTTTTTCTTCTCTTTACGCTTCGAGCAAGAAGAAAGAAAAAATTAAGGAAGCCGGTAGCCTACTTTGTTAGTAGTATCCTCTTTATTCTTCTTTGCCTACTTTTATCCTTTGTTATTAACTATTTGTATAATCGTATCTCTGTAAAAAGAGAGTATCTTACTTATTCCACCAGTTTAGTTACTTTAGTGGATAGTCCTTTAGAAAAGATGGAAGATGTGGATAACTTAGAAATTGGAATCGTTACTGAAAGTAATGCATATCACACGATTGCTCAAGAAATGATTGAAGAAAATAAGTTAAACGATCGTAATAGCATTATTGAATACGAAGATTTTCCTTCGATGTTAAACGATTTATTTGATCAAGAAATTGATGTTGTATTCTTACCTGGTGGTTATGGAACACAATTTCAAAATATTTTTGAAGATATTGTAGATACCACTAAAGTAATTGCCACCAAAGAAAAAGAAATGCAAAACGAAGATTTAGCTATCGAAGATGGAGATACGAAACCTACTTCTTTAGTAAATGAACCTTTTACCATTCTTTTATTAGGAGTTGATTCTAAAATCAATGGTATGGATAAAAATGCTTCTTTCAATGGAGACTCTTTAATCCTTATTACTTTCAATCCTAAAACCTTAACCGCAACCACGCTAAGTATTCCAAGAGACTCCTATGTACCAATTGCCTGCTTTGCTAATCAAAAAGAAAACAAAATTACCCATGCCGCATGGAATGGTGCAAGTTGTATGATGAAAACCATTGAAGGATTTACAGGAATCGATATTGATTACTATGTCAAAGTAAACTTTAAAGCGGTTGTTAGCTTAGTGAACGCTTTAGGAGGCGTTGAGATTGATGTTCCATACAGTTTCTGTGAACAAAATAGTGATCGTAAATTCGGAAAAAATACCGTTTATGTAAAAAAAGGATTACAAACCTTAAATGGAGAAGAAGCTCTTGCTTATGCGCGTAACCGAAAAGCATGGCCTAATAAATGTTCTAGTGAATGGAACCAAGGTGAACGAAGCGATATCATCCGTGGCCTTCATCAACAAGAAGTAATTCAAGCCCTTTTAGCTAAAATAAAAGATATTCGAAGCATTGATAAAATTGTTGAACTATTGGATTTAATCAGTTCAAATATTGAAATGAATATGACTCAAGCGGAAATATTATCATTCTACAATGTCTTTAAAGATATTGCTTCTAAAGGTTTAAGTGGTAGTAAAGACATCATTACCTTCCAACAATTATTCTTAAAAACAAGTGGTCAAATGATTTACGATGAATCAATGAAATTAGTGTTATCAGACCAAATCATTAACCAAGGAAGCTTAGAGGATGTCATCCATGCCATGAAAGTAAATCTAGAGTTAGAGGAAAACGAACCAATTAAGACTTTCTCTTTCTCGATTAACAACCCGTATACGAAAACACGAATTGGAGATGGAAATTATAGTCCAACCAAACTTTACTCACTTCTTCCTGATTTCACTGGTAAAACAAAAGCCTATGCCGAATCTTGGGGAAATCAAAACGGAATTAAGATTGTCTTCTCCAATGATAGTAATGGTGTTGTTAAGTCCCAAAATTATCCCGCTAAAAAGAGACTTGATTTGATTCCTAATCGTACTGTTACTTTAACACTTGAAGAACAAACAGTAACGCCTACCACACCAACAACTATTGACTGCTCCACTGATCCAGATAATAATGCATGCACCATGCCTAACTTTGTAGGAAAAGGAAAACAAGATGTTACGACCTGGGCAAGTAAACTTAAGAATGTAATCGTTAAATACAATGAATTATCGAGTGCCCTAGCAAACGGAAATAAAGCGGGTACCATTGTAGATCAAAGTATTAAAGCAGGAGAATCCATTCGAAGCACCACTGTTATTACGCTTACCATTGTGGTAGAGGATGAAAAAGAAAATCCTACTCCTAGTCCTAGTGAAACACCCAAAGAAAATGAAAAAGACTCATCTGATTAAGATGAGTTTTTCTATTTGCTCTTACGAAGGACTTTATAGGCACTAAGTGGATACCAATTTAATTCTACGCCTTGTATATCAAATTTATTATAGTCTAAAGACAAAAGAGTTCCATCTTTTGTAGTCACTTGTAGAAACTCAATATCTTCTTTTAAAACGGGATCTAATACATAATAATCTTGTAGAGCATAATCTCTTGCATGCCAAGTTCTTCCTTTTAAATTAAAGCGTAACATTTCTAAATCTTTAATAGGTACCTCTGGATATAAATTTTTAGCCCATCTATACCACGAAGGAAAGAAATCAAAGAAACAAATTCCTTTTTCGGTATGACCAACTCTTTTACAATGATCACCACATAATGGAAGTAATCCTTCTTCTGTAATTTGTTTCATGTGCTCCATTGTTGTTAAATGATAGGCTGGATGATTTTCTTTAAATATTTCTTCGTTAAATCGAATCATGTCTTACTCCCCTTTTCTATACATAAAATTTTAATACCATTTTATACAGTTAATTATTTAATAATGAAAAAACGGAGATAAAGTCAATAAACTTTTAATCCTCTCCGTTATTTATTTTAACATTATTCAATTAGCTTAGTAAAGAATTAGTTATTATACTTTTAGCTACAATTCGTATTTGCATCACATAGTAAGAACTATGCTTCTGTGTTGATAAGCACTAAACGAAATGAGTAGACAGCGTCCGCATAACCATAGGCGTATCCTGTAGAAAAAACACCTGCACTCGCGCCACTCCCATATGTACCTCCTCGTGGAACCCACGGATGTGATGAACATGCGTGATGATTATCATCTCCATACCACCCTTCGGTCTCTGATAAAGCTTGCCCATAACATGTCCCTTTATTACAAGTAGTTGCAGATAGTCCTGTTCCGCACGTTGTACTGTTCGCATATAAATCGTAATATTTCGCTTCTGGAAATGACCTTCCATTAGATACTCGAACATTCTCATGCAATACTCCATTGAACCCTGAATTATATGATGCATTACGACCACTCCTTGGATTGTTACTTCCATCAGTTAGAATTCCCATTACATATTCTGTTGCTCCTCCACTCATATCATATACTCCTGTGATGTTTCCTGTGGTAGATGCTTTTTGGCCTTGGATTGTTTCATAAGTATTTGTATTACAAGTAGTTTCACTTTTTTCAGCATTTGCTGTGTCTCCTGCTATTCCAGTTATATAATTAGAACAGTTATTGATATATACTTCTTCTTGATCTACATGATATTTTCCATAAGCACTTTGTGATAGGTACGCTACTGCTCCCCATTCACTATTCTTACTTATATGGGTATCTATACTTTCACCAAATCCATACTCACTTGCATAGGTATTCATCATTTTTTGGGATACAGCGAACGCTGTTGATACTCGGATTCCTCTCCATGATATTGCTCCTGGTTTTATTTGTGGAATTAATGTTTCCACATCACAGGCAGTACCTACTGAAGTAGTTGTTGCAGTACAGTTGTTTTCTTTATTACTTGTCTCAAACTTTCCATACCAGAAGCCTTCTAATTGTTCTTCTCCAAAGGTAAAGACTGGATGCATCTTATAATTACTTGAATCACTCACTTGTGTACTTGTTCCATTTACAAATTTGATCTCTATTTCTCCTGGATTTGTAGCACTTCCTCCTGCATATTTAGTCCCTAGATTTGTATATTTATATTCGTATCTTGGGATCCAGACCCACATCGTGTTGATATCATTCATTGATATTTCCGTTCCTACTGGTGCTATCTTTAATTCATCTCTTTTATCTTCAGTAACTGTTACTGCATTTGCCCATATTTGATCTTGATAAGCATAACTCTTTGTTACATCTTGTTTTACCCATGATTCTAGTTCGGGATCATATACTACAGATATCATTCCTTCCACTAACTCTGGTGCATTCGCATTTGATGTATCCGTATAAGAAGGAATTTCATGTGGTCCCTTCGGTTTAGTTGGTTCAGGTATAGGATCATTTTGTGCATAGACATTTACTTTTACAGAGAATGTCATATTATTGTATATCCATTCCCCATTCTCATTTACTTCTGTTGCACTTGAATCTATCCACATTCTATATCTAAAATGTTTTTCATAACTACTATTCCCTGCCTCTATAGTTTCTCTATATAAGGTCTTTGCATTTGTAATTTCTTCTAATATACTTGGTACTTTACTATCCCATAAAGCACTATATAAATTTAAATTTGTTTCTGTTGGTAAACCCTCGGCATTTAATTCATTTTCTTCTTGGTCTTTACCTGATTCATCTAAAGTAGTTAGATAAGTCTTTACTACGCCCTCTGGTAACTCTTGTTCCTCTTCTTGAGGAGATACTTTTGTTAAATAGATTTCATAATGAATTGGTGCTCCTTGTGTTTTTGCTCTTACATCAAAGTCAAAGACTCCATCTTGTTCACTTGTTAAAGCCTCTCCAACTTCATCACTCATTGGAAAAGC
>CANRHM010000081.1 GCA_947630415.1 uncultured Bacilli bacterium
TGGCAACACCACCAACGCTATAACCGTCGAAATCCATTTTCACGGTTTCAATAGCCGAAAACTTTCGTAAATCTTCGTAAGGGCCTCCTTGAATAATACCAAACAAAGATTGATTTTCATTTTTATGAACAGCTTTACCACGGGATGCCCAACGAAGGGTTCGCTCCACGCTTTTTTTCATGTATTCATGTGAGGCACTAGCGGGAGGACATTCATCAAAACTCATAGCAATATCACTATCCAATTTATTTTGAATCTCAATACTTTTTTCAGGGGTTAAAAATAACTTTTGACCATCGATATGGCTCTTAAAATAAACGCCTTCCTCTGTGATATCCTTAGGTTTGGCAAGCGAAAACACTTGAAAACCTCCACTATCAGTAAGAATAGGTCCATCGTAGTTCATAAACTTATGAAGACCTCCTGCTTTTGCAATGATATCTTCTCCCGGACGAAGCCAGCAATGGTAGGTATTTGCTAAGATAATGCCAGAAGCACAATCCTTTAATTCTTCTGGAGTTAACATTTTAACGGTGGCTTTCGTCCCTACCGGCATAAACATAGGGGTATCAAACGTTCCATAGTTGGTGGTGATTTTGCCACGTCTTGCTCCTGTTTCTTTATCTTTATGTAAAAGTTGATATTGTACTTTCATGACACTTCTTCCCTTCTTCGTTACTAGTATACAGAAAAACATTTTAAAAAACAACACTTGACAAAATGACCAAAATAAGGTAGAATATGAAAGCACAAACGGAAGGGGGAAAAAATATGCCACAATTAACCGCAAAATGTAGAGAAATTATCGACATGCCGGTTGCTGTATTCAATATTTATCTACAACAATTAACATCGGAGGAGTATCAAAAATTCCTAGCGGAATCACGTACCGTGCCTACCGATAAAAGAGGACACAATGGAAGTAATAATGCTGATTTCATCAATCTCATCTCACGTGAAAGTAGCAGATCTAGTTTTTCACTAAAACTTTCTCATCTTGCACATACTTTCTATGATCAAGATTATTTCCGTGAACTAGTGGATGTGGACATTCCAAAAGGACAAATTGCTGAATTATTTGGTACGTCGGTTGATAATGTAAATTGTCAAATCGCACTTAATAATTATGCAGATAAATATTTTGAAAAAGCAGTACAAAAATAAAAAGTTACCGAAAGGTAGCTTTTTTTATAGGATAAACATACTATCTCCAAAGGAGAAAAATCGGTATTTTTCTTGGACGGCCACTTTATAGGCTTTTAAGACTAACTCTTGAGTAGCAAAAGCACTAATCAACATTAGTAAAGTAGATTTAGGTAGATGGAAATTGGTAATTAAGTGATCAACCGCTAAAAATTGGTATCCTGGATAGATAAAAATATCGGTAAAACCATTGCAAGCTTTAAAAGTATGATATTTTTGCATAATAGTTTCGAGTGTTCGAACCGAAGTAGTCCCCACCGCAATAATGGATTTGCCGTCTTTTTTCGTTTTATTTAAAAGAGCAGCTACTTCTTCCGTCATTTCATAGTATTCACTATGCATATGATGTTCTTCAACATTCGAAACACTAACTGGTCGAAAGGTACCTAACCCCACATGTAACGTAATATAGGCGATATTGACGCCTTTTTCTTTGACTTTTTCTAATAAATCACTAGTAAAGTGAAGTCCTGCTGTAGGGGCAGCCGCACTTCCTACATTTTTAGCATACACCGTATTGTATCTACTTTGATCTTTTAGACTTTCATGAATATAAGGAGGTAAAGGCATGGTACCAAGTTCTTCTAATATTTCCATAAATACCCCATCGTAGATAAATTCAAAATCCGTAATACCTTCGTCTTTTTTTAAGATACATTTGGCTTTTAATTTACCCTCTCCAAACGAAATAATTGTTCCTTCTTTTACTCTTTTTTGTGGTTTAACTAAGGTTTCCCATATATTATCGTGAAGGGGTTTTAAAAGAAGTACTTCCATCACGGCATTGGTTTCTTCTTTAATTCCTATCAATCTAGCAGGCATAACTTTGGTATCATTTAACACTAAAGTATCCCCTTCTTGTAAATAATCTAAAATATCGGTAAAAGTACGATGCTCCATCTTTTCTGTTTTTCGATCCAATACAAAAAGACGCGAAGTATCTCTTTGTTCAAGAGGCGTCTGAGCAATTAATTCTTTAGGTAATTCATAATCAAAAGATTCTACTTTCATAAAGTTCCCTACTCCTAACTATGTGCCGAATCACGAAATTCCACTTCTCCTTCTTCAAAACCTTCCATATAACTTTCAAGGCCTAGGATTTCCGAAGAGGTTTTATCCTTTAAAACATTGATAATTTGATTTTGAAAAGAAGCAATATCACTAGCACTTTTAAAATTAATTTTACTTTCTTTGGCTTGGTCAAAAAAATGGGTTAATAAAAGGAGTCTACGTTCTACATCAAGGGCATTCGTTCGAATCGCTAAAAGCAAATCTTCTCTATTGAGTAAAGCAAGTGCATCTTTATATTCTGAAAGAGGTACTTCACTTAAATAAGAAACGATTAAAAATAAATCATTCACGTCCATCGATGCAATACTCACTTTATAATCAATAAGCAAGCTAGCAAGCGTAAAGATGTCCTCTATCTTCTTTTCAATAGGAATCAACAATTCATCGATATAACGTACGGCTTCTGTAAAATGAAGACGTGTATTATCACTAGTCATTTCAACCATTGGTAAAGCAAGCCATTTTTGCATAGTTTCACTTTCTTCGACTAGATGCAGATTTTTTTCTGCTAAGTTATTAATTTTATCAGCAATTTTTTCAACCGTCAATTGTGCGTAATCATCAAATAGACGCATATTGTTTTCATTATTTTCCATAACCCTTTTTCTCCTTTTTAAAACCATTCATTCTGGTATTCTATTTTTAATAATTCATATCCCTTAGGAGTAACCACTCTTCCCCTGGACGTTCTTTTTAAATAACCATTTTGAAGTAAATAAGGTTCAATTACATCTTCAATCGTTGTCACTTCTTCACCAATAGCAGAAGCAAGCGAATCAAGTCCCACCGGTCCTCCATTAAACTTCTTAATGATGGCAAGCAAGAATTGATGGTCGATATCGTCCAATCCTACTTCATCGATTTTTAATCGTTCGAGTGCTTTTTTAGTAACGTCTTTATGAATCAAATCTAAATCATCTACTAAAGCAAAATCACGAACTCGTTTAAAAAGACGATTGGCAATACGAGGAGTTCCCCTACTACGAGAAGCAAGTTCTAAAGCCGCTTCTTCTTCAATCGGCATATCTAATACGCGGGATGTTCTTTTAATAATTTGTTCTAGCTCTTCTACAGAATAATATTGTAGTTTCGTAACAATTCCAAAACGATCTCGTAAAGGAGCACTCAAATCTCCAATTCGAGTTGTTGCACCCACCAAGGTAAAAGGAGGTAAATTAATCTTAATGCTTTTAGAAGCACCATCGGTTCCAATCATCAAATCGAGCGTATAGTCTTCCATTGCTGGATACAAAATCTCTTCAATGTAACGAGGCATTCTATGAATCTCATCGATAAAGAGCACATCTCCTTCTTCTAAAGTCGAAAGAAGTGCCGCTAAATCACCTGGCTTTTCAATACTAGGTCCACTAGCTGTTCGAATATTAGAACCCAACTCATTCGCAATGATATAAGCAAGGGTTGTCTTTCCAAGTCCTGGAGGTCCATAAAGTAAAACATGGTCTAGTGGTTCTTCTCTTTTTTTGGCAGCTTCGATAAAAACACGAATATTTTCTTTGGCATCCGTTTGCCCAATGTATTCATCGATATGACTAGGACGAATGCTTTCTTCCACGTCGTCTTCTAACGCTTCATCACTCATAATAATACGTTCTTGATCCATAAAAGGGCCTCCTTTCTATTTTAAGAGTAATTTCAATGATTCCTTAACTTGTTCTTCTAGTGTTAATTCACGGTTCACTTTAGGAAGAACCGCTTTAATATCTTTATCTTTATATCCTAAACCTTGTAATACGGCCGTCAATTCTTCCATCGTATCGTTATCTAACGTACCGTTAGAGGCAACACCAATTTTTCCTTTTAAATCCAAAATCATCTGTTTAGCTAATTTATCACCAATCTTAGGGAATTTACGTAAATAAAGAATATTTTCTTGCTCAATGGCATCAATAATTCCTTGAATAGAACCCGTTGCAATAATCGGTAAAGCAAGTTTAGGACCCAGTCCTTTAACACTAATAAGTCTTAAAAATAAATCTTTTTCTTCTTTTGTTTTAAATCCAAAGAAAAGATGTTCATCTTCTTTAATTTGTTGATATAAATAGATTTTATATTCTTTTCCTTCTTCAAATTGATAAGGATTCGGAGTATAAATTACGTATCCTATCTTATTACATTCTAACGTAATGGTACTTCCTTCAATTTCACTTACTTGTCCAATCATATATTGGTACATCTTGTCCACTTCCTTATTTCTCTTTTATTATAACGTAATTTAGAAAATAGAACAAGTATTTGAACAAAATAAAAAGTACCCACTTTGGGATACTTTTTGTTTTTATGCTCCAGCGGTGTGATCTTTAGCGTTTACATCTAATCGAGCGATAAAGGTTTTTCCATTAGTTCCTTTTTTACTTGCATATACACCTTTGGTTTCGTTAGAACCATTTTCTCCATACACTGGATCATCGCAAGGAATTTCTTCTGCACCACTCATATAATCTTCATTTGTACACATATCAGATGTCATCATTGTTTTCTCGCCTTCAGCATCTTCTGTTGCAAACCACATCTTAAAGCGATAATAATGTGTTTGTTTTACACCACTAGCATCCGCTCCAGTAAATTGACTACTATATAAAGTCTTAGCACCACTATTTAAAGTTGAGGCACCTAACTTATCATAATAATCTGTTTTTACTGCTGCTTCAGTAAAGGTTGAAGCATTCGTTCCTTGATACAAAGCCATCTTAACATATTTAGAATCTAGATAATTTCTTTCCTCTACATGACCAGCGGTGTCAGGATCAGTCGAAACATCTTTAACGCTTATTTCGTAATCAATTTGCATTGTACCTGAGATAGTAGATGTAACAGTGAAATCGAATGTATCATTTTCACCAGCTGATGCATCAGTTGGATCTGCAGTTGGAACAGCATTCGTTAGTGTAATTCCAGCCTTTCCTTCTTCATACTTAAATACTAATGAACCCGTACTAATGGTATTCGTAGTAGATCCTTGTTTTGAGTATTGAAAGAAAGCGAATGACACTCCCACTACGGCTAATACTAAAATAGCAACCGCCAATACTGACAACAATACTTGATTTGCTTGATGCTTATTATTCCTTTCTTCGTTCATTTTTCATATCCTCCTTATCATAATTAATTATATTAAAGTTAACCCCCCCCGTCAAGTTATTTGACACAAATTTTTTTGGTTACAAAAAAAGCATCCGCAAGGGATACTTAATTTTTTAATTATGCTGCTGTATCTTTAGCAACAACATTAAGTCTTACAGAGAATTTTTTACCATTGGTTCCTCTTCTTACGAATGTACATTCTCCTTTAGTCATGTCTGCTTCAGTGGTTGTATCTATAACTTCTGTACAATCACAATCTACTTCGTCCTCACTGTCTTTGGTACAAATATCATTTTCCATCATGGTGTCTTTTAATCCCGAATCGCCTGCTTTGTATTTATCTGACACCCACATTAAGAAACGATAATAATGTGTATTTGTTTCATTGGTTGTGTCACTCTCTGTAAATTTATTTGTAGTTAATGTTCTAATTTTTGGATTTGATCCTACACCATTCTCACCGTACATAGTTAAATCATCAAAATAAGTAGCACCAACAGCATCTGTTTCATAAGATACACCCTTGTCTTCACTTTTTAGTAACCGTACTTTAATGTATTTTGATTCTAACGTTTTAACTAAATTAGGATTCGTCGTTTCTTCTACGATAACATCATAGGAAATATTCATATTTCCATTGATTTCTGAAGTTACAGTAAAATCAAAATATTCATTCTCATTTTGAGTAACTTTATCATCAGATACAGGTAAAGCATTTTGAATATCAATTTTAGGAGTATCTTCTTCATACCTAAATACTAAAGTACCCGTGCTAATGGTGTTTGTTGTAGTTCCTTGTCGTGAATATTGGAAGAAGGCTAATGACACTCCTACTACTGCAACTACTAAGATGGCTACGGCTAAAACTGATAATAAT
>CANRHM010000082.1 GCA_947630415.1 uncultured Bacilli bacterium
ATCAAATTTTTGGAATTTCATCAATTCCTAAATACGAATTTTTTGCTTTTTAAAGTCTAGTACCAAATTATCCTTCATAGACATTTTTTTCTGTTTTCATTTTCACTTTGTCTTTTTGAGTAAATACAACCACAATAGTTTTGACGATACAAGTGATAAATCTTAGAAAGTTCAATACTTCTCTTATAACCTTCTTTTTTCTTAAAATCAGAAAATAAATAAGGGATCCCTATCTCATCACTTAAACTTTTTCCAATTTCATTTAACCAATCACTATTTTTATGAGGACTTACCGATAAAGTGGTACCAAAGTAATCAAATCCTTGTTCTTTAGCTACTTGAGCTGTTTCCTTAAGACGTAATTTATAACAGTCGTAACAACGAACATCTCTTTCTTTTAACTTTTCTTTTCCTTTAGCCATTTCAAAAAAAGATTCGGGATCATACTTTCCTTCGATAAAAGAGACTGGATAAGTAAACTTCATTTCTTGTAAAAGTCTTTGTTCTTCTTTGACTCTTTTTTGATATTCTTCTATCTCGGTAATATTCGGATTATAATAAAAAATCGTAATTTTAAAATAGTTACTTAAGTATTCTAAAACATAACTGGAACAAGGTGCACAACAAGCATGAAGAAGTAAAGTAGGAACAACTTTCTTTTTTTCATTTTCTTTAATTAAAGTATCTAAAATCACTTGATAGTTCATTTTATCCCTCTTTTCAAATGCTTCATTTTATTTTCTTTACAAAAATATGCTCATACTCTTCTTTCCAAGGTAATCCATGAGCTAAATAGTGCTTTTTGGTTTCTTCTTTAATTTCTCTATAAAAAGGAAGTAAAGGAGGAAAATCTAAAATAGCTTTATCGGCATAAGTTGCAAAAAAGACATCATTAGGCATGTCATCGTCAATAGTTAAAGGATGAATTGCTCCATCAATTTTATCACAAGCGTTAACAAATTATCGTTTCTTTCTTCTGATATTCATGAAAGTACTCACGGATAGGCGCGTAATACCGTTCTGCTAATTCATCGATTTCAGCCTTTTCTCGCATTCGTTTGATTTCTTTTATAGAGGTATCTTGTCTTTCTTTAGCATCATAATCGGTAACCATATCCATTTCCCCAAAATCATGATAAAGAGCTAATTGAATACATTTTTTATAATCTAAATCTAACTTTAATTCATGATAAAAATAATCAACCATTAAAACCAGTTTAAAAGTATGCTCACTATCACTTTCCCAAAAGGATGGATAATGTCCATACCGTTTCGTTTTTTGAAAATCATTAATTTTAAATAAAAAATCCATCGTTTTAGAACGCATAAACAAAACCTCCCAAACTTATCATAGCAAGAAAAAAAGAGTTTAACTACCTCTTAATCTTCTAAGTTCGTATATACATCTTGAACATCATCAATATCTTCTAAAGCTTCAATCAAGTTATATACTTTTTCTTCGTCTTCTTCAGAAACTTCCATCTTGTTGCTAGCAACGAAGGTAACTTCACTCTTTAAGAAATTGGTAACACCGATTCCTTCTAGTGCTTCTTTTACTTTTAAGAAGTCTTCTGGTTGAGTATAGATATAAAAGTTTTCTTCATCGGATTGGAAGTCTTCTGCTCCCGCATCAATCGCCGTCATCATGACATCGTCTTCTGATACCGCTTTATCCGTAATGATGACTCCTTTACGACTAAATAAATAGCTAACGCTTCCATCAGTTCCAAGGTTTCCACCACGTTTCGTGAAGGTTGAGCGAACGCTTGATGCCGTACGATTACGGTTATCGGTTAAGCAGTCTACCATAATAGCTACTCCACTTGGTCCATAGCCTTCGTATCTTACGTTTTCGAAAACTTCAGCACCTCCTGCGCCGGTTGCTTTATCGATCGCCTTTTGAATATTATCTTTAGGCATATTAGCAGCTCTTGCTTTTTCTAAAACCATACGAAGACTCGCATTGTTATCGGGATTTCCATCCGTACCACGTGCTGCTACATAGATTTCTTTCGCAATTTTTTGAAAAACTTTTCCTCTGGCTTGATCGAGCATATCCTTTTTTCTATGGATTGTTGCCCATTTTGAATGTCCACTCATAATTTCATCTCCCATTTCCATTAAATGATTTAAAGGACTCTACTAACACTTTATCATAAAATAAAAAATAAATCTATACTCCCTCTTACGAAATATTTTTTTTATTTTATCTCATACTAACTATAGAGGTGATTAATTTTGAAAAATTTTAATTTTAATCTTTCCAAAATATGTTTTTATTTAGCTATTGTTTTTATTTCACTTGGAATTACATCTACTTATCTTTGGTATCAAGATCACATGAACACCAAAGCACTGGATATAGAAATTAAAGAGAATCTAGTCTCTATTCAAGAAGAAGATCCCGTGGATAAAAGTTATGTTAATCCGCCTTTTAATAAAGAAGATATTTACTATCAGTATGTTGAAGTTCCTCTTTTAGAAGTAGATTTTAGTAAATTAATAGAAGAAAATAGTGATACCGTTGCTTGGCTTCAAGTCCTAGGAACGTCTATTGATTATCCCGTAGTACAAGGAACAGATAATACCTTTTATTTAGATCATTCTTTTAATCAAAAGAAAAATAAGGCAGGATGGATTTTTTCAGATTTTCGAAATAACTTAGAAACCTTAAATTATAATAGCATTATCTATGGACATGGACGATTAGATGGAACGATGTTTGGAACCCTTAAAAATGTTTTAACCGAAGAATGGTTTGAAAATAAAGAAAATCATTTAATTAAATTAGCAACGCCTACTTCTTCTACTCTGTGGCAAATCTTTAGTGTTTATACGATTTATAAAGAAAGTTATTACATCACGACTTTTTTTAATCATATCGAAACGTATGAAATGTTTTTAACGACCATAAAGAACCGAAGTATTTACGACTTTTCAACTTCGCTAAATAAAGATGATAAAGTACTTACTTTATCTACGTGCCAAGATAATGCTGGAAACCGAATTGTGGTACACGCCAAACTGATAAAGAAAGGAACTCCTATCTTGTAGAGTTCCTTAATGTTTTTTTGTTATTATTTAAACTGATTCCTAATAAACCTAATCCTATAAATGATAAAGTAATACTCCAAGTAAGCGGATCTAAAGTTGACGGACTATCTTGTGGAATATCATCAAATAAGGCTTCGACTTCAGCTTCAGTTAATTCTGCTCCTGATTTAATAGTCATCGTTACACCATTCATTTCAACATTGGCATCAGCAGAATCACTTGGTACCCAAAGTGTTGGAGCATCCGGATTCTCAGTTGTATTAACAATGTTGCTTCCTTCTTCAACGGCAAGTTTATTCACTTCGGTTACGCCTTTTCCTTGCCCTAACTCAATACCACCAAATCCATTACCAGATACATCGATCGTACCTTCAAAACGAACCGTTGAACCATTGGCAAGAAGCGCAGCATTGGCTCCTGTTAATTTGATATCACGGAAAGTAGCAGTCGATCTATACACTTGGAAAACGTAAATTCCTCCCCAAACCTTGTTACTAGAACTATTTTCTGCTCCAAAGGTTCCAACATATTTTACCGTATGTCCTTTTCCATCGATGGTTACCGGTCTTGTAATCGTTATTTTTTCTGTAGTGTCGATATCTTGTGATAATTCAATAACATCAATTTCTGCATCCGATAACGCATCTTTTAAATCTTCCTGACTTCCTACTTGAGTCGTTTTAGCAAGTACTTGGATTTGTGGCGTACATAAGAATGCAAATAAAAATGCAATCATTATAGCGCCTAATTTTTTCATTTTTTCTTTCCTCCTTTCATTATTAGTTTTGCTTTTTCCAATTTTTATATTCGGTAATTGTTGCAAATTGGATTGTAATTTTTGGTATAAGAAGGAGATTTTGGACAAAGCTATAAATAGTTTCCAATTTTGGAAAAAATGATTAAAAAAAAGTCCTTAAAAGGACTATTGATTCAATTTACAATTTTGATATTCGATGCTTTCAGGAAGAATCTCTTCTTGATCTAATAAAAGACAAGCTTTTTGCATATTTGTAGATTCAATATAATCTTGGAATGATTTGGTTATTCCTAAGATGCCAAAGAAAACAAGTTCTATCATTACAACAGAGCAAAAAATCTTTATTTTCGTTCTTTTTTCGTTAAACATGAATATCACCTTCTATTTCATTAATTATTATAGTCAAAAATGAAATCTAAAATACGTACTTTATCGCCATCTTTAGCTCCCATTGATTCGAGTTTATCATCAATTCCCATTTTGCGCAAGCGTTTAGCAAAACGAAGGATGCCTTCTTGGGAATTGAATTTCGTCATTTTAAAGATTTTTTCAATCTCGTCTCCTTCAATGACCCAAGTACCGTCATCATCCCGATGAATCGTATAGCTATCTTCTTTTTTAAAGGTATAAAGTACATGACTTTCAAATTGTTCTTCTTCGTAAAGCGGTTCACTTTTTTCTTTTTCAATTAAATCGGCTAAAGCAAGTAAGACTTCATCTAATCCTTCTTGATTCATAGCTGAAATCGGATATACTTTGCAAGAAATCTTTTTTTGAAATTTTTTAAGATTTTCCTTAGCATTCGGTAAATCCATTTTATTAGCAATCACGATTTGAGGTTTTTTTACTAATTTTTCACTAAATAGCGAAAGCTCTTTATTAATTTTTTCGTAATCTTCAATGGGATCTCTTCCTTCAAAAGCACCCATATCGATTACATGGGCAATGATTTTGGTTCGTTCGATGTGACGTAAGAACTTATCACCTAAACCTTCTCCTTGACTAGCTCCCTCAATAAGTCCTGGTAAGTCGGCCATCACGAAACTTCTTCCATCCTTAGCACGAACCACACCTAGTGAAGGACTTAAGGTAGTGAAATGATAAGACGCAATTTTAGGTTTCGATCTTGAAACGACGGATAGAATGGTAGATTTTCCAACACTAGGAAAACCAACAAGACCAACATCGGCGATTAATTTAAGTTCAACATGTAAAATCTTTTTTTCACCTGGTTCACCATTTTCGGAAAAATCTGGTGCCGTGTTTCGTTGGGTTTTAAAAGCGGTATTTCCTCTTCCGCCACGACCACCATAAGCCACAACGGCTTCTTCATCTTTTTCAACTAAATCGGCTAAGATAAGTCCCGTGTCCGTATCGGTTACAACGGTTCCACGAGGGACTTTGACAATGACATCGGGAGCATTTTTTCCATGTTGATTTTTACCTTTACCGTTTTCTCCTTTTTTTCCTTTAATCGTTTTTTGGTAACGTAAATCAAGTAAAGTATGAAGTCCTTCATCCACTTTAAAAATGATGTTGGCACCTCGTCCTCCATTACCACCAAAAGGTCCACCCATCGGTACATATTTTTCACGACGAAAAGCGGTGCATCCATCTCCACCAGAACCTGCTTCTACTTTTAAAATGACGTCATCAATAAACATTTATGATCCCCTCTTTTTGTAGCCTTATTTTATCATATAAAAGCATCTTTTTCAATGCTTTTAAGTATATAAAAAAAGAATAACTTTTTTCAAGTTATTCAATTGTTTTAATATTTTCGTTGTTATAAGTAAGTCCTTGCTCTTGCGCAATTTCTTGAATTTTATCTAGTGATGCAAGTTCGTTAATGGTCATATTTAAGCTTTCATTTTTCTTGTTTTGAACAGCAATTTCTTTTTTGGCTTTTTCAACTTCAAAATTAACTTCAGATAAAGTTGCTTTCGTGAAGACAATGCCTACGGGAGATAATACTACAAGAAGTAACGTAAACGTATAAAGTAGTTTTTCAAAACGACTCATTTTTAAACGTTTTTTAACTTTTCTCATGTTCTCATCTCCTTTTATTTAATGCGTTCGATTACCCTTAATTTGGAAGAACGAGCGCGATTATTTTCTTCTATTTCTTTATTCGTTGGCTCAATAGCCTTTTTATATACTAATTTAAAATCAGGTAAGTAGTCTTCGGGAATATCAGGAAGTCCTTTTACTTTAGGATCTACTTCACATACTTCCTTAAATGTATTTTTAACAATGCGGTCTTCTAAGGAATGGAAAGTGATGACCGCAAGACGTCCTCCTACTTTAAGAAGACTTAAAGCATCCTTTAGACTATCTTCTAAAATATCTAATTCGTGGTTGACTTCAATGCGAATGGCTTGGAAAACTTTTCGTGCAGGATGACTC
>CANRHM010000083.1 GCA_947630415.1 uncultured Bacilli bacterium
ATTTCAAGATCGTATTGAATCATATCAAGTCCACCCACTTGTTGTAAGAAATCTTCTTTAGACATTTGATATTTTTGAGCTAGATTTTCCGCTTCTTTATTAGCTTCTTCTTCACTTACTTCGATCTTTTCAAGATTCATAATCTCTTCTAACATTAAACGATATAAAACATTCTTGTAAGCATTTGTTTCCATATGATGACGTAAATCTTCATATGTGGTATTGGTATAACGAAAGTAATCGTTTAAAGAAATACCTTGCATTCTCATTTGTTCTTCAAATCTTCCAATTAAACGATGTACCTCTTCATCGACCATTTCTTCTGGAATATCCACATCCACTTCTTTTGAAATGGTTTCAAGTAGATCATCTTCATATTTATTTTCTGCTTCTCTATCTTTAAAAGCTTTAATATTTTCTTCGATTTCTTTTTCAAGACTTTCTTTGGAATCGATTCCTTCCATACCTAAATCTTCAAAAAAGTCTTTATCTAGTTCTCTTTTTTCTTTTTCTTTGACTTCATGTACTTTTACTTTAAAGGTTACTTCTTGTCCTTTTAAGTCTTCTTGTGGATAGTCTTCTGGGAAAGTTACTTTAATGTCTTTTTCTTCTTCCGCTTTCATACCTACTAATTGTTCTTCGAATCCTGGAATAAAGGTATGACTTCCTATTTCAAGCGAATAGTTTTCTCCTTTTCCACCTTCAAAAGGGACTCCATCTTTAAATCCTTCGAAATCGATAATGGCAACATTTCCTTCTTCTACTTTACCGTCTTTTACCACAAGTTCTGTATAGTGACTTAATAAATGTTCAATCTCATGATTGATTTCTTCTTTCGTTACTTTAACTTTGTCTTTCTTTACTTTGAGGCCTTTGTACTTTTTAATCTTCACTTCTGGTTTTGTAACAATCGTGAAAATAAAAGTTACTCCCTCATCATTGATTTCTTTTAAATTAACATCAGGTTGAACGACCGGTACTAACTTAGAATCTTCAAGGGCTTTCGTATAAGCATCTTGTAAAACTAAATCTGCTCCATCTAAATAAAGTGATGATTTACCAAATTTTTTTTCATAGATATTTCTTGGAACTTTTCCAGGACGGAAACCATCTACTTCAACTTCTTTTACTTTCTTTTGAAAAGCTCTCTCTAAGGCGTTATCCCAAGCAATTCCATCAATTTTTATCTCGATTTCATGTTTATTTTTATTTTCTTTTATCTCTTTCTTTGGCATAATAATCTCCTTCCAATTACATGTATAGTATACATGATATTTGATTTATAAACAAGAAAAAACTCACTTTTCGAAAAAGTAAGTTATTTTATTTCGGTAATTTCAACTTGGTAAGCTCCATTTGGACTTTCTACCGTTACGACGTCTCCTACTTTACGATTAAGTAAAGCTTTAGCAATAGGAGATTCGTTTGAAATCTTGCTTGCAAATGGATCTGCTTCTTGACTTCCTACGATTTTGTATTCGTCTGAATCATCCGGATCATCTACATATTTAATAGCCACCGTACTACCAAGTCCAACTTTATCTTTAGCGGTTTCATCAATGATTTCCGCATTTTCAAGCATTTGTTCAATTTTCTTAATTCTACCTTCGATTTGTGCTTGTTCATTTCTTGCGGCATCATAGTCGGCATTTTCAGATAAGTCTCCTAGGGCACGTGCTTCCTTTATAGCAATAATATTAGCAGGTCTTTGAACATTTATTAATTCATCTAATTCTTTCTTTAAATCTTCTAACCCCTTTTGTGTTAGATAAACTGGCTTTTTATTAGTCATGTTTTTCACCTCTTCATTTGTAATAACGTTTAAATGATACAACAAAAAATCAATTTTGTCAATTGTTTTTGATAATATGATTGTATGACTTTATCTATCTGTTAGAACCTTTTTTTCGTTTTTCATAGCACGTCATAAAGTATTCGTCGGTCATGCCGGCAATAAAATCGATTACAATTCGCTCTTTTTTAGTATGCTGTTGATACTCTTCTATTTTATAGTTTAAGAAAGCATTATAGATTTCACTTTTTTTATTTTCTGTTTCTAAGTCATTTAAATACGTATTAAATAAAAATCTAAAATGTTCTTCTAATCTTTCTTTATCTTCTTTGCTATTCGCTTTATCGTAGATGTTTTGATAATTGAACTTTTTAAGTTCCGTCATGGCTTTAAAGACTTCAGGACTCATCTTGATATAGGGTTTATCAAAACTATTTTCAATAATATCTTGAATGATGGTGTTTACAATATCACGGTTATTATCTCCTAAAACACTAGTAATGGAAGTTGGAATGGCACTTCGTTTAAGTAGGCCAATCCGAATGGCATCTTCAATGTCTCTACCTAAGTAACCAATTAAATCACTAATTCTTACCACACATCCTTCTAAAGTCATAGGACGAACCTTTTTAAAGACATTGATATCGGTATAACTTTTTTCGTACTCTTCTAAAAATTGTTCTTTGGTCTTGGGACAAGGTTCATAAATGGCATCTAACATTTCACCATTATGACACATGATACCATCTAGTACTTGTACGGTTAGATTGCATCCTTTTCCATTTTTCTCTAGTGTTAAATAGGTTCTTACACTTTGAAAGTTATGACCAAAGTATTCGTGTAAAGTTTCTTGGGAAATCTTATTTAAAATAGCTTCTCCCACATGACCTATAGGTGTATGTCCTATATCGTGTCCTAAAGCAATCGCTTCGGTTAAATCCTCGTTTAAAGATAAAGCCCTTGCAATCGTTCTTGCAATTTTACTCACTAGTTGCACATGAACAATACGTTTACTGATGTGATCGTTTGCATTAAAGGAAAAAACTTGAGTCTTATCTAAATATCTTGTATATGATAGAGAATGAATGATTCTATCAATATCATGATAAAAACTAGGTCTTAAATCATCCTCTTCGTCTTGTTTAGAAAGACGATAGCCATCAACACTTTTAGTGGCATAAGGGGATAAATGCTCTTCATTTTTTAAAAAGTTCTTTTTGACTTTTTCTCTTAATTCTTTTTCCATAGTTACCTTTCTATTTTAAGACGCATCATGGCATCTTTTTCAACCTCTTCAGGGTACGGTATTCGTAAGACTTCTTCGGGGTGACACGCTTTATCTAGAATATTTCCATCTTTATCTTTGATCACTTCTACCGTAAAGGAAATAGTCTTTCCACTAGGCATAAAGATTTCCACTTTAGTTCCCGGTTCAAAGTAATTTCGCTCTGATAAAATAATTTCTTTTTTTTCTTTATCGTAATCTAAGACATAAGCTAAATAATCTTGATTGGATAATTCTTGTCTTCCCGTATAGTATTGGTCGGTATAGTCTGCTTCTTTTAAGAAGTAATGGGTAGAATTCTCACGATTCGATACACGGCTTAAAATGAAATCACATTCTTTGACTAAATCTTCGGTTAGCTGGTTTTCATAGATGGCATCAATCAATTTACGATAGGTACCCACAACGGTGGCTAAATAGTAATGAGACCGCATTCTTCCTTCAATCTTAAGACTTCTTACGCCTATTTCAATTAAATCTTTGATGTAATGCGCCATATTTAAGTCTTTGGTTGCCATCGTAAACTTCAAGTCTTCCCCTTCCATATCAAAAGCAAAACGACAAACTTGACTACATCCTCCTCTATTCGAATCTCTTCCGGTTAAGTAATTGGATAAGGTACATCTTCCACTCATAAAAGTACACATGGCACCATGAATAAAAACTTCAATGTCGACTCCTGTTTTATCGATAATCTCTTTGATTTCATCTTTCGAGAGTTCTCTTGCTAAGACCACTCTTTTAACACCTTGTTCTTTTAAAAACTGAACTGCTTCGTAATTAGTCGTTGAATTTTGGGTACTAACATGTATTTCTACCTCTTTAAAGTGTTCATGTATATAGGAAATTAAGAAAGGATCACTTACAATAAAAGCATCGATTCCACTTTCTACGGCATCCTTTAAATAATCATAGATTCCTTCAATATCTTCGTTATGAAAAACAATATTGACGGCTAAATATACTTTTTTTCCTAAGCTATGAGCAAAAGTACAGGCTTCTTTTATCTCTTCCATCGAAAAATTGGTTGCATTGGCTCTTAGACTATAACGAAAACCTCCAATATAGACCGCATCTGCACCATAAAGTAAAGTGATTTTAAGACGTTCCAAATCTCCTGCTGGAGCTAATAATTCAATTCTATCCATGGTCTTTCACCCTATAAATCGTTTCTTCATAAAAGAAAGAAGTATAGTCACTTTCTAACTTTTCTATGGAAGAAGTAATTAGTTCTTCTTGTTCTTCTTTCGTCCAATTTTTCTTGGTTAAGATTTTTAAATACAAAGGAAGGATAAAATCTAGTTTTTCATCATCGATTCCTTTTTCAAACACTACTACATATGGAAAATCTTTTTCTAACAAAGAGAAAAGCACTTTGGTTCCATTTAAAAGTCTTCCTTCGTAGAATGAAGTTCCGGTATCATCCTCTTCCACATAAAAAGATCTTTCTTTTTCTTTAATTTCGTACCTCTTCTTTAATTTGTCTTTATCTAAAAACTTAAAGTAATTCGTGAGTAGTCTTCTTTTTGAGTGACTCATCACAGGATATCCTAAAATGGTGCCCATTAGACCTAACTTGGTTTTTTCTTTTATTTCTAGAATCTCTCTCAAGGTAATTTCTCCTGCTACAAGGGCATAAGAACAACCTTTATCGTAGTAATAATTACAGGTATTATAATTGGTTACTAAATGCGTTTGATTCCAGACAAGAGGCGTTTTTAAATTTAATCTATTATGAATGGATAAAATCGCTTGATCGTAAAAGAAAATGCCTTGGAGTCCTAAAGTATCGATTTCTTTTAATAATTTTTCTATCTTTTTAATTTCCTTGTTTTCTAGATTTTTATTTAATAAAAGAAAAATTTCTATATCGGGATATTTCTTTTTTATTTCTTTTAATTCATCTAGTGTAAAAGAGGCTTCTTGATTGGTTGTAAACTCTTCCACACCTAAAAGAAAAGACGTAATGCCTCTTTTGATATCGAATGATAAATTCTTGGTTTTAGGACACACTAACAAGTTCATCTAATCACTTCATTTCTATTCGTTATTATACCGTTTTTTTATGAAAAAGAAAAGAACCTTACGTTCTTTCACTAATAGCTAATCCATCACCTATTTTGATTATCTCAGTATGATAGTTTTTATTTTCTTCTAAAAAGGCAAGATAAGCCTTTGTTTTACGCACAATTCCTCGTACATTTCTACTTTCAATTTCACTTTCGTCTTTTTCGACCATGCCATGAAAAAAGATATTATCGGTAATAAAGTAACCTTTGGATGATAGATTTTTTTCGAAGTGATTAAAGAAATTGATGTTTTGTGCTTTAGCAGCATCTAAGAAGATTAAGTCAAAGGTATCTTCTAAGGTACAATCAAGAGCATCTTGATAAAGTAAAGTAATACGAGATTCTAATTTTGCTTTACGAACATTCTCTACGGCTTCTTGATAACGATCTATATCTCGTTCAATCGAAGTAATTTTTAAATCCGGAAGGTTTAAGGCCATTTGGATAGCCGAGTACCCTATCGCGGTTCCTACTTCTAATACTTTTTTTATTTGATTTTCTTTTAAGAAAGTAAGTAAATAATCTAGGCTTTCTTTTTCAATAATCGGAACGTGATACGTTTTAGCATACTGTTCCATTTCCTGAATAATGTTTTCCATATTAGAGTCCTTGATTCACGGCAGCAAGTTCTTGTTTCTTGGCTTCAAAATCACGACTATTGTTAAAGAAGAAGGTTTCTTTGGTTACAATGTTTGCAATAAAATATAAGTAATCGGTATCCATCGGATTAACCGATGCCTCTATACTATCTTTACTAACGGAAGCAATAGGTCCAATCGGTAATTTTCCATCCATCGAACCATCTTGTAATCTGGTGTTATAAGGACTCTTATATTGAAAATCACTAGCACTAAGGGCTTGCTTGTTGTTATCGATTTTTAGTGCATAACGTGTTGTAACATCGCTTCCTAATGCCCATGATAAACTAAGACGATTATAGAAGACACTAGCAATTTCCTTAGATGCATTAGGATTCTCTTGCGTATTACCGGCACTTTCTTTTTCGACCATCGAAGCAAGCGTTAAAATCTCATGCACTGTTTTACCTTTAGAGGTAATGGTCTCTT
>CANRHM010000084.1 GCA_947630415.1 uncultured Bacilli bacterium
GCTACTTTTCCTTTTAAGTCAATACCTAGTTGTTTATACATTTTTACTACTGCTTCCGGTGTTAATTCCTTTGTAAAATAAACTTTTGCTTTTTCCATATTTCTTTTTTCCTTTCTATTTTTATTGTACTCAAATGACGTCCTTTTAACAAGTTTTTTTCTTCTCTTTCTTATCAGTTACCAAATGATAACTTTCATCAATTAAAGGCTTGATTTTTTCTAATGTTATGTTTTTATTTAAAAGAATCGTAATCCAGTACTTCTTGTTCATGTGGTAAGCAGGAAAGTAATGCTTATGATCAATCAATTCTTTAATGCTATCTGGATCTAATTTAATGTTTAAAATATCCACTACCAAGGTACTATTGACACCCAGGGAACGATAAGGAATTTTCATAAGTAAGCCGAACCATTTTCCTTTTGTATTTTTAAAAGTGCCACTTACTGTATCGTCTTCAAAAGGATAAGAGACTTCAACTTGGTAAGTTTCGTTAACGTAAGAAATTACTTCTTGTCTTAAGGTATTGGCTTCGAAGCAATGCACCAAAATGTCCTTTTTTATTTTTTCTACTTCTTCCTTTATCATCGAAACATACGCACCCGGATTATTTTCTACTTGAAAAGGAAGATAAACTTCTTGAGTCTCTCTATCATAAACTTCCATTTTAAAAGAAGAACCCGTAAAAGTAAAACGCACATAAAGAGAGTCATCCAGCACTTTTTCTAAAACATAGGCCTCATCCTTTAAAGTAAAACCATAATCAAGAAGATTTTCTTTTTTTATTTTGTATTCATCAAAAACATCGGCCATCGTATTCCTCCATCAAAGGTTCAAAGCGCCCAAGAGAATAATACCCACTAAAACAAGAGCAATAACAGCGTATTCCCAAAGCGATAGTTTTTCTTTTAAGAAGATGCGCGATAACAAAATGGAAACAATACTATAAGCTGAAATCGTAGCAGATGCCACCATACCATTTCCTTCTAAAGCATAGACATAAGTAAATTGTCCCAACGTTTCAAATAGAGCGGCACTAAAGCGATTATTCTGCTCTTTCCATTTAATTTTTTCTTTTTTAATAAAACGAAGAAAAATATAGATTAAAATTGCTCCAATCAAAAAGGTAAGTTCATAAGAGGTGTTAGCCACATTTTCAAGCGTACTCTCAGTCACATTTAATAAAGGAGTTGATTCAATACTATCTAGATAATAAGCATCAAAGAAAGTTCCTAAAGCATCGATTATACAATAGAAAATAGGCATTAAGAAAGCGATAAATCCAATTTTATATTTTTTACTAGCCACCATTTTATCTTGCTTTGCTTTTTCTAAAACACCTAATAAAAAGATACCTACACTAATCAAAATAATGGCTACTGCACTTACCGTATCTAGCGTTTGATGTAAGAAAATCATACAAAGTAAAGCCGCTACTGCCCCAGATGAATTTTGAATGGGAGAAGATATCGATAATTCCAAATACCTTAATCCATAGTAACCAATCGTCATTGATAAAATGTACATGAAAGATACCGGAAGATAGACTAAAATATTTAAGAAATTATAATTCATAGGTGTTGTTAAAAGCATAATAATAGCATGAAGTCCCATAACGAAGCCTACAATCATGGTTGTTTTTAAATGACTATACTTTTCGTCCTTTGCTCCTTTTTTATAAAATAAATCCGCAACACCCCACGCTATTAAAGTAACCAAAGTACATACAAACCACACAAAAATTCCTTCTTTCACATCTTTTATATTAATTACAATTTCTTCTTTATTATAATACTTCTTCCTTCTTTTGGAAAGATTAACTGTACCTCTTTTTTAAGTTCATTTTTATAAAATATTTATTTGCTTCGAAACATACCTTTTATTAGAAGGGTGTGTATTTATATGGATAATCAAATGTTAAAGAAATGTGAATTAGTGGAAAGAACGTTTCCTCCTCAACACCAAGACCATATGCCGGGATTCGAATATGTAATGAATCCCCTTCCTAAGAGTCTTCCCCGATACAAAGGAAATAATAGACTCAAAGGAAAAGTAGCCTTAATCACAGGAGGTGACTCCGGAATTGGAAGAAGTGTTGCTTATCTTTATGCCATGGAAGGAGCTGATATTGTAATTACGTATCTCTACGAAGAAAAAGATGCAAAAGAAACAGCTGAAAAGATAAAAGAAATGGGCGGTAGATGTCTTCTTTGTCAAGGCGACTTTCGAACTGAAAAAATTTGTAAAGATGCGGTCCAAAAGACCATCGATGTATTTGGACACTTAGATATTTTAGTAAACAATCAAGCGGTACAGTACCAACAAAAAGACTTCCTAAATATTTCGGAAGATCAACTACGTCTTACTTTTGAAACCAATATCTATGCTTACTTTTTCATGACCAAAGCAGCTCTTCCTTATTTAAAAGAGGGAGACGCTATCATCAACACCACTTCGATTACCGCCTATCAAGGTAAAAAAGATTTAATCGATTATAGTGCTACTAAAGGAGCCATTGTCTCTTTCACTAGAAGCCTATCCCAAAACTTAGTTGATAAAAAAATACGTGTAAATGGCGTTGCTCCAGGACCTATTTGGACACCTTTAACACCTGCCACCTTCTCCCCACAAGAAGTAGAAACCTTCGGTTCTTATACTCCTAAAGTACCTATGATGCGTGCTGGAGAACCGAATGAAATTGCACCGTGTTACCTCTTCCTTGCCACCGATGACTCTAGTTACATGACCGGTCAAATCCTTCATCCTAATGGAGGCGTCATTATCAATAGTTAAAAAAAGAGAAGATTTCCTTCCCTTTTTAAATGACATTTTTTCTTACAAACGATTCAACATTTCGATCGATATATAAATCAACTGTTCCTTTTCCTACCATTTTAATCCATCCTAGACCATTTAAAACCAAATCTTCATAATACTTCATTTCATACGTAGTTTTTGATAAGTCTTTCAAACGTTCTTGTTTTAATGCATTCATCTTCTTTACTTTTAGATTGTTGGAAACATACACCGTAAAACTATTCTTTTCCCCTTCCACATAATCTACTCTTGCAAAGTCATCAATAATTAAACATTGTCCCATTTTAATTTGAAAAGTACGGGGACGCATTTCTTTCTTCGATTGAATTCGTTTTAATGCTTTTTCATCAATATAATTCGCAATATTTCCCCTATCGATTAATCCCGGGGTGTCAATTAAAGTTAATTTGTTGTTAATTTCGATTTCTAGTTTATTTAAGGTTGTCGATGGAAGAGGTGAAATCGTAAGTTCTTGTTCACTCGTTGAATACGATCTTATTAATTGATTAATCACACTGCTCTTTCCCACATTGGTATGTCCTACCACATAAACTTTATTACTTACTTTATATTTCATTATTTTTTTATAAAGTTCATCAATATGGTATTTCTTCATTGAACTAATTAAGATGGTATCTACAAACGGAATATCTAACTCTTTTATATAAGACAAAATTTTTTCATCCGGTACACTTTTAGGTAAGATATCTCTTTTATTTAACACCAACAAAGTAGGATTATTAAGATACTCCCTCATAAAAGATAAATCTTTATCAATATTCGTAACATCCACAATCAAAAGTACTAAATCTTTAGTCTTTCCAATACTTTTTAAGATTTCTATATATTCTTCATTGGACTTCGTTACTACTTGATATTCTCCATAGTTTTTCATTCTAAAACATCTTTGACAAAGATCATTTTTTAAATCGGTGGTATATCCTTCTTGTAAAATATTCTCATCTTGTAATTTAACACCACATCCCGTACATATTTTTTTCTTACGCATGATACTTCCCTCTTTCTAACCATCCTTTGGATTTATATTTTTTTAATATTCTTCCTTCTATAAAACGATTGATACTCGTGATCTTCATTTCTTTAGGATGAATCGGATCTACTAAAATAGTATCGATCTTCATTCGATTTCCTAAATAGATATCCGTTACCAACTGATCTCCTATTAAAACCATATCTTTATTTTCACAATGATACTTTCTTCTAATTTTTCGTATAACTCTTCCTAAAGGTTTCATTGCTAAATAGTAATAATCTACTTCTAACTTATCTCCATAAGACTTTACTCTTTTTTTAAAGTTATTTGAAATAATAACCACCACAAAATCTTTTTTTAAAGAAGTAAATAATTTCCTTATTTGATCATTTGGAACATCTTCTAAAAGAGAACCTATGGTATTATCTAAATCAAAAAGTAAATATTTTTTCTTCTTTTCCTTTAACATTTTATAATCGATAGAAAAGAGATCTTTAACATATTTAGTAGGAAGAAAGACTTTATCCAAAGTTCATCACCTAAACCTATTGTATCAAAAAGAAAGGCAAAAGAAAAGAGAGACGAACTCTCTATTGTATTGGAGCAAGCACTAGGCGGAAAGAGGAGATGTCGTTCGGACCCCCATTTGTGGTGCTGAAACCGAACACACCTGCTTTCGCAACATCGTTATAGTAGCCGCCACGGACAAACCATGGCCCCCAAGCGGAGTTTAAATAATTATCAAAGCCTCCATACCAAACCAAAGTTTCGGATAAGGCGTGTCCATAACATACTTCAGTAAAACTAGATGATAATGTGACTGGTTTTCCTGTATTGTTACTATCCTCCAAAGCACCCATGACACGTTCCCATGCACCACCACTCATATCATAGACTCCAGTGATGTTTCCGGTAGTTGATGCCTTTTGTCCTGCTTCAGTATTATATGTGTTAGTGCAAGCAGATTTTTCCCTTGCATCTGCTGTTGTTCCTGCTATTCCGGTTATATAGCTTGAGCAGTTGTTGATATATATTTCTTTATCATCCGCTCCATAATCACTATTTCCATATTTTCCATACTTACTTTGGGATAGGTAGGCTACTGCTCCCCATTCACTATTCTTACTCATGTGGATATCATAACTTTCATTATTTAAGAAACCATAAAAATTATACTTTTCTGTTTGCATCTTTCTTGAGGCATAAAAATCATTTGATACACTCATGTTTCTCCATGATGTTACTCCCGGTTTTATAATAGGTGTTAAAGAAGAATTATTGGCTTCGCCTTCATTAAATATTTGTTCTTCATTACTTGTCTCAAACTTTCCATACCAAAATCCTTCTAATTGTTCTTCTCCAAAGATAAAGGCTGGATGCATCTTATAATTATTAATATCACTTACTTCTGTACTTACGCCATTTATAAAGTTGATTTCTATTACTTTGGGGTTTAGATAGCAATTATAAGTATTATTACTGTAATCTGTACATTGACTTAGTTCTCCTTTTGTATCAATTATGCTTACATAGTTATATTCGTATCTTGGGATCCATACCCACATCGTATTAATATCGTCCATAGATATCGGTGTCCCCGCTACTACTTTTTCATAATATGCTCTATTATGTCCCTCTTTTGATGTTGTCGTTTCTACTACGGTTACTGCATTAGCCCAGTGTTGGGTTGCATAATCATAACTCTTTCCTATATCTTGTTTTACCCATGAATTTAGTTCTTCATCATATACTACCGGTATCATTCCCTCCACTAATTCTGGTTTATTAGCACCTGATGTATCTGTATAAGATGGTATTTCATGTGGTTCCTTTGGTTCAATTGGTCCAGGAATAGTATCATTTTGTGCATACACATTTACTTTTACGGAAAAAAACATATCATTATATATCCATTCTCCATTTTCATTTACTCCTGTGGCACTTGAATCTACCCACATTCTATATCTAAAATGTTTTTCATAACTATCATTTCCAGCATCTATCGTTTCTCTATATAACGTTTTTGCATTTGTAATTTCTTCATTTTTTAATATACTTGGTACTGCACTATCCCATAATGCACTATATAAATTTAAATTGGTTTCTGTTGGTAATCCTGTTCCTTCGAGTTCACTTTCTTCTTCTCCACTTAAAGTAGTTAAATAGGTCTTTACTACGTTCTCTGGTAAGGTGGATTCTCTATCTCTAGTTAGATAAATCTCATAGTTAATAGCTGCTCCTTCAGTTTTTGCTCTTACATCAAAATCAAAGACTCCACTTTGATTACTTTTTAAAGCTTTTCCATTATCATCACTCATTGGAAAAGAATTAATTAAAGATACTCCTCCATCTTTACTTTTACTC
>CANRHM010000085.1 GCA_947630415.1 uncultured Bacilli bacterium
GTATGTCGAGACGTCTACTCGACTGAAAAGATGAAAAGTATCTATGGAATGACGTTAAAAAATTTAGAAGATTACTTTGTCTCTTGTAATGATAAAAAATATAGAGCTACTCAAGTATATGAATGGCTTTATCGAAAGAGGGTTACCTCTTTTGATGAAATGACCAATCTAAAAAAAGAAGTGATCAAAAACTTAAAAGAAAATTTTTCGTTAGCAACTCTTCAACTAGTACAAAAAGAAGAAGGCGAAGACGTTTCCAAGTTTTTATTTGAACTTTACGATAAAGAACACATCGAAGCGGTACTAATGCAACACGATTATGGAAATAGTCTCTGTATTTCAACACAAGTAGGATGCAATATGGGCTGTACTTTTTGTGAAAGTGGACGAAGAAAAAAGGTTCGCAATTTAGAAGCAGGAGAAATGGTCGAAGAGATTTTAAAAGTGAGTGAAATCGTAGGAAAAAGAATTAGTCACGTCGTTTTAATGGGAATTGGAGAACCTTTCGATAACTACGATGAAGTAATTACCTTTATTGAAATTATTAACCATGATAAAGGCTTGGCTTTAGGAAGTAGGCATATTACCATTTCGACTTGTGGAATCATTCCTAAGATTGTTGCATTTTCGCATCTTCCATACCAAGTCAATTTGGCGATTAGTTTACATGCTCCAAACGATACTTTACGTAGTTACTTGATGCCCATTAACAAAGTGTATCCCTTAAAAGAATTGATGCCCGTTTTAAAAGATTATGTAAATAAGACCCATCGTAGGCTTACTTTTGAATATATATTATTAAAGGGGATTAACGATACCGAAGATTGTGCCCATGAACTTGCCCATCTTTTAAGGGGAATCAACGGCTACGTTAACTTGATTCCTTATAACGAGACTCATTATTTAAAATGGAAAAGGAGTATCCCCTCGCAAATTAGTAAATTTTATGATATACTAAAAAAAGAAAAAATAAGTGTTACTATAAGACGCGAGTTCGGTTCTACTATTAGTGCAGCATGTGGACAACTTCGAAGTAGTAAAGAGGAGGATGAAGTATGAAATCATTCTATTTAACAGACAAAGGAAAAGTGCGTAGTCACAACGAAGATAGTGTCATTATTGTTAAAAATTTAGAAAAAGATTACTTGATGGCAGTAGCAGATGGTATGGGAGGTCATTCAGCAGGAGAAGTAGCATCGAGTATTGCGATTCAGTATTTAGGAAAACATTTCCAAGAATCGTTCCTTCACATGGATAAAGCACAAGCTGTTGATTGGTTACGCGATAGTGTGAACGAGATGAATAGTCTCATTTTCGAATACGAAAAAAATGCACCAGAAAGCAAGGGTATGGGGACCACTTTAGTCGTTGCTATTGTTACTAAAGATTATATTTTATTTGGAAACATTGGAGACTCTAGTGGATTTGTCATCAAGAACGATAAATTGCATAAAGTAACTTATGATCATACGTTAGTTAATCTCTTAGTTTCGGCAGGAGAACTGACCGAAGAAGAAGCCAAAGAACATCCTAAGAAAAATGTTCTTATGAAAGCTTTAGGAGCCAATGATCCTATCGACATCGATATTTTTGATTGTGATATGGGCGTATCTAGTATTCTGCTTTGTAGTGATGGACTTACCAACATGTTAGAAGAAGAACAAATTCAAAAAGTGTTATTAAGTGATTTAAGTGTTGAAGATAAAGTAATCAAATTAATTCAAAAAGCAAACAATCGGGGAGGAACCGATAATATTTCCGTAGCTTATTTAATAAGAAATAAGGAAGGTGGAAAATAAAAATGGTAATAAAGGGGCAAAAAATTAATGATCGTTATTTGATCATTCGTAGTATCGGCGAAGGTGGTATGGCGAATGTCTATTTAGCACACGATACGATTTTAGATCGCGATGTGGCTATTAAGATTTTACGTGGCGATTTAGCGAACGACGAAAAGTTTGTACGTCGTTTTCAAAGAGAAGCCTTATCTGCATCTTCCTTGTCACACCCTAATATTGTTGAGATGTACGATGTAGGAGAGGATAATGGAACGTATTATATCGTCATGGAATATGTCGAAGGAAAGACCATTAAACAACTCATCAAAAAAAGAGGAGGACTTACCTTATCCGAATCCATTGATATTATGTTGCAACTTACCGATGGTATATCGCATGCCCATGAGATGGGAATTATTCACCGTGATTTAAAGCCTCAAAACATTTTGATGAAAGACGATGGCTCGATTAAGATAACGGACTTTGGTATTGCTATGGCTTTAAACAGTACCCAATTAACTCAGACCAATTCGGTCATGGGAAGTGTTCATTATTTACCTCCGGAACAGGCTAGTGGAAAAGGTTCAACCTTCCGAAGCGATGTCTATTCGATGGGTATTTTGTTCTATGAACTTTTAACTGGCCATCTTCCTTTCAAAGGTGAAAATGCTGTTGAAATTGCCCTTAAACACATGAAAGATGAAATTCCTAGTGTAAGGGAAGCTAATCCATCGATTCCACAAAGTGTCGAAAACATCATATTAAAAGCAACGGCTAAAAATCCAAAGAATCGTTATGCCGATGCTAAAGAGATGCGGGACGATTTATTAACTTGTATGAATGATGACCGCTTAGATGAAGAAAAATATGTTTATCCTTATCCAGAACATGAGCAGGAAGAAAAACCTGCTCCTAAAAAAGAAGAAGTAAAGACGGAAGATGAGGATTTAGAAATTGAAAAAGTTCCAAACAGCGAAGAGGAAGAAGATATTGAAGATGTAGAAAAGACCAACAAATGGATTTGGATTTTAGCTTCCATATTTATCGTTATTGTTTTGATTTTTGCGGCCATTTTCTTTGTTGTTCCAGCCCTTACTAATGCCCCAGATGTTTTAATTCCAGAAGTAAGTAGTATGGAAGTGGAAGATGCAAGAAATCGTCTTAGTAGTTTAGGATTTGCTGTCGAAGTAGTCGAAGAAGAAAATGCCCTTGAAAAAGGAAAAATTATTAGAACCGATCCTCTTGCCGGAAATTCGATTAAAAAAGGAAATAAAGTTACTATCTATATTTCTAGTGGTAAGAAGATGTATACGATGGAAGACTTTAAAGGACAAGATTATATCGATGTGGTCGATTACTTACGAAAACAAGGTATTACCCAAGTAGAAATTGAAGAAAAAGTCTTAGAAACCGATGAAGAGTTTGAAACAGACCGGGCCGTTATCGACCAAGAACCGAAAGCCGGTACGGAAATTAGTGAAGATGATAAAGTAACGCTCTACCGGATGAAAGTCTATGATAAATATCCGGATATGGTCGAAGAAGGATGGACCGTGGATCAAGTCGAAGCCTTCTGTGAACAAAACAACTTAAAACTAACGATTGATTATGAAAAGACCAATCAATATACACCAGGTATGATTATTAGTCAATCTAGAAAAGCGGGAACTACCTTAGTTAAAGGAGTTGACTTTAGAATTACCATTGCCATGGAACCGGATAATGTAGGAGAGCCACAAGATCCTACCCAAGATTTGAAACCTCAAGAAGATCCAGATAATAACGAAGAAGAATAACGATTAAAGGAGAAAGCATGCAAGGAGAACTCATAAAAATTATAAGCGATACGCATTTTGTAAAAGCAAATGATCAAGTTTTTGAATGCAAATGCAGGGGTAAATTTCGAAATCAAAAAATAACCCCTTTAGTAGGAGACAGAGTCCTTTTTTCAAAAGAAGATAAATGGATTACCGAAGTTTTACCAAGGAAAAATGAACTTTCTAGACCTCCTGTTGCCAACATCGATCAAGGCTTTTTGATTACGAGTGTGAAACAACCAGATTTCTCCTTGAATTTGTTAGATAAATTAATTGTTTTAATGGAGTTATCAAAAGTAAAACCGATTCTTTGTATTACCAAAATGGATTTATTAGAGGATGAAGAACAAAAACAAATTAAAAAGATTTTAGCCTATTATAAAAAAATAGGTTATCCTGTCTATTTCAATTATGAATATGCAAAATTAAAACGTCTATTTAAAGGAAAAACGAGTGTTTTTACAGGACAGACCGGAGCGGGTAAATCCACTTTATTAAATAGATTAGCTCCTCTTTTATCGTTAAAGACAGGAGAGATTTCGCTTGCTTTAGGAAGAGGAAAACACACGACGAGACATGTGGAATTAATTGAACTTTTTGGTGGAAAAGTGCTAGACACACCTGGTTTTTCGGCACTTGATTTTCATACTTACACTAAAGAAGATATCAAGTCTTCCTTTGTTGAGTTTGGGAATTATACCTGTAAATATCACGATTGCATGCACTTAAAAGAAGATCATTGTGCGGTAAAAGAAGCCCTTGCTAATGGTGAAATTTTACCGAGTCGATACGAAAATTATCAAAAATTAGTTGAGGAGGTGGAGTCTGTTCGATGAAAAAAATAGCCGCGACTTTTTTAAGCAGTAAACATATTGCTAAAGATTTAGTTAAATTAAATGTAACCGATGTCGATTATATTCACGTTGACTTTATGGATGGCAAATTTGTTAAGAACAAGACTTTGCCATTTAAGGAATTAAAAAATATCTATCGTTATACTTCGAAAAGATTGGATGTTCACTTGATGGTGATGGATCCTAAAAAATACATCAAAAAGTTTGCTACGTTAAACACCGAATACATCAGTTTTCATGTCGAAGTAGGTGATAAAGTAGAAGACGCTATTAAACTCGTGCATCGTTATGGAATCAAATGTGGACTAGCTATCAATCCTAGTACACCCTTAGAAGCCTTAGACCCTTATTTAGATAAAATTGATTTGGTTCTTTTAATGAGTGTTGAACCCGGACGAGGGGGTCAAGAATTTATTTTTGATACCGTGGATCGTCTTAAAGAACTTAAGAAAACGATTAAAAGTAAAAAGCTTCCCATCAAAATCGAAGTGGATGGAGGCATCAATTTAGAAACCAAGGAATATGTAAAAGAAGCCGACATTTTAGCTAGTGGATCCTATATTATTTATAGTGAATCGTTTCAAGATGCGATTACCCAGTTGAGGTAGTCCTTTTTATTAGAAGTGATAAATTTAAAAAATTGATTTTTTGACTAATAAAATATTCATAAAAAAACTACTATGTTCTTTTGCATAGTAGTTAGAGCTATTTATCTAATCAAATTTATTTCCTTTTTTGATAAAATATTTCCCTTTTTTCATTCGAATAAATATGTGTTACAAAAGATTCTATTTCTTCTTTCGTCATGGTAGTGGGAATTTCATCAGACTTCATGTAAAATATGATTGGTTCTACTTCATAAGCATAATCTTTTCTTATATGGACAGGACCTTCAAAAACAGGATATATTTTTTCAGATGATAATCTTTTTAATCCTAACGGAGTCTTGACAAAGCCAGCGTAAAAACTAGTATGTCCAGGTTTGCCCTTAAACATACCCCATCCTTTTGGATAACATGTTATGTTTTTGTCGTAATCATTAGCAATTCCTACATAAACATCTTGTGTAAAATATTGTTCAGTCATCAATTTTCTCCCTCCCTTTTTAAATATGGCTGTTATTATAACATATTTTTTTCTAAATGTCAAAATTTTACTATATAAATTCCTTAGAAAAAAGGCTATTAGGAGCAATTATACTATATGAAATAGAAAGTTAAATAGTTTAAAGGCTTTACAAGTAATAATCCAATTTAGTCATAAAAAAAGACAGGGCTTTTTAAGCTGCTATCTTTTTTTCCGCTTTTCTTAAGGTTCTCATTTCACGAGTTGTAAGTCTTACTTTAGAACCATCTTCTAGGCGAACAACTTGAAGATTTAATTTTTGTTTATGACGAGTCGCACGAACCGAATGAGAACGAAGGTTTCCAAACGATGGACGACGTGTCGTTGCTTTAACAGCCATGTCTTTTTCCTCCTTTGATACAAATACTTGCGTCTATAACTTTACCATAAACTATGGAATAAGTCAAACTTTTTTCGCTAAAATCTTTCTTTATTTTAGGGTACTTTTTTAACTTTTATGGTAGAATAAAGAAAAGGAGAGTGATTTTATGTACGTTCCACTTTATGTTAAGACCACTTATTCCTTACTTTCTAGTATGGTATCTATTCCAAAACTCATT
>CANRHM010000086.1 GCA_947630415.1 uncultured Bacilli bacterium
TTCTCTTTTCTATTTGTTCTTAGTAGGCTTTTTCCAATAAATATAGTTATGAATTGTTTCGTTTTCATCTAATAAAGTAGTATCCGGTTCCACTTCTGAAGGAATAATTTCTTTTGCCATAAATGTATTCATAAACTTTTTAAGAAAAGAGGTATCAAAATTTTTCACATCATTGTCTAGAAAAAGTGGAATACCAGAAAGTAAAATTCTTTTTGAAATAAGCAAATTCGATGTTTCATCATAGAGCCAAGTAATAGGTTCTACTTTAATCCAGTAAGGGTAGCATCTTTGAAGAAGTTCTCCATTTGATAGTGGTACATCTAAAAAATCTCTCTTCATTAAATTAGTAGAAATATATTTGTCTTTATTCAATTTATATTCCATCATATAGATCGAAGAAAATGTGGTGTCTCCATCCCGAAAATAATAGCCATCGACGGTATAAGCTTTTCCAGTAAGTTCTAATTTGTCTTCAGTGTAAAGTTTACTTAAAAGCCTTATTTTTTCTGGATCTTGTTCGATATATTGAGGATATTCTCCAAATGTTACGAATGGAATCCCCATATATCCCTTTTTTCTTTCTAATTGTTCTAAGAATTCTTTGGATGAAACTAAAACAGGCCTTATGCCACATTTAATGGAATCATAATGAACATTATCGCCATATCCAAGTGCATCAATACAATTTGTGTCTTGATATAATTTTCGCAAAGCCAAAGAATCAGAAGGTTTAAGCCAATAGGCCCCACTTCTTCCTGTTAAATGTGGTTTATCGTCTCTACAAAAACGTTCTTCACTTACTTCATTTCCTGTTAAAATTGCAAAGTCCGTAGAGGCAGCCATAACTCCATAAGGCTTAAATATAGGTAGTTTTCGAATGCTTATTACTTGATCTACATCTAATAACGTTAATTCAAAACCATTCATCTTTTATCTTCTTCCTTTCGGCTTCTTCCAATAAACAAAATTTTGTAGGGAAGGATTTTCATCCATAATAGATCTTTGATTGTAAGGTATGATTTCTTTAACCATATACGTATCTATATACTTTTTGATATCCGAATGCTCATATCCTTTACCCTCCACCGAAAAAGGAACGCCGGAAAGTAAAATTCTTTTAGAAAGAAGCAAGTTAGTTTCTATATCATATAACCAAGTAATAGGTTCTACTTTAATCCAATACGTTTTATCTAATTTAATCTCTTCTTTGTTTGTTAGGCTGGCATATGGATAAGATGCATTACGGGTTCTAATATACGGAATATATTTTTTTCTATCTAATTCATATTCTAAAATGGTTCTTGTGAAAAAATCATAACAAAATCTATAATAAGGAGTAGCATCAAAGGTATACGTCTTTCCGGTTTGTTTTAATTTATGTTCTTGAAAAAGATTATTTAAGCGTTGCACTTTTTCCCTATCTTGTTCTACATACTGAGGATACTCTCCAAAAGACACCTCTAAAAGATCTTTATAACCATTTTTCTTTTCTAAAACAGAAACAAATGATTTTGACGCTACTAAAACAGGCCTTATTCCATGATTTCGAATAGTACCACTAAAACTGATGAAACGGATAAAGGAACGTGCTCCTGAAGCATTTATATAATAAATATTTTTATTTCGATTATCTGTACCCTCATTACTAAACGTTTTAAGAAAGTAAGATCCACATCGTCCAAATAAAGTTTTATCATCTTTAGCATAGAAAGATTGAGCACTCTCATGAATATCCGGAATATCTGTTAAAATAGCTAAATCCGTGATTGGAGCTTTTAACCCATAAGTATTAAGTACCGAAAGAATATGAGGTTCCTTTACTTGATCTTCTTCTAATAAAGTTAATTCAAAATCCAACATAAATCTTCTCCTAGATAAGTGTACTTTTTATTATATAAATAGAAAAATAAAATGTAAAGAAAAAATAGCCTTACTAGACTATTTCAATTCTTCCTTAGGAAGTACTAATTTTCGTACTTTTTCATTGTAAATATCGTATCTTTTCATGACGTCCATTTGGTCTTCTAGAGAAACATCCTTCATGAGTTCTTGATAGAAGTGACATTTTCCAAAAGGTTCGACACATCCTCCACACCTAACACATTGAGGAACATTACTCCAAGCAACTAGTGGATCATACTTTTTGATTTCATCCACTAAAGCTGTGGTATACATAACCGTGGTAGGATCTGCTTGTAAGCAAAGTCTTTTTTCAGTAATATTCATTAACGCTTGAAGGTTTGCATCCATTTCCATCGGAACATAATTCATTTGACTTCGAAGAGAACGATCCATTTGTGTTCTATCTTCTCTTTCGGTTCCAATAAACTTTTCGCATCCTTCGTGGTGTCTTGCAAAATGAGTAGAGATGGCATAGGGAATATGATCCCATTTCCAACTGACTACTCCCCTCCTGATAGGCGAATGTCTACAAATCAATAATTTCTTTTTCCAAAGTGTCGTTGGTTCCTTTCCTGCTTCTTTACTAATCGTGGTCATACAAGCTGCTTTAATCCGCATCCAATCGACATCAAAACGGGTAATTCTAGTCGTCGTATCGTATTTCATATTATTTCCTCCTACAACTTTAATACTTTTTCAATATCATACCAATCGTCTACTCTAGTAATTCCTTGTTCCTGTAAGAAGGTATCCGGAATATCTTTATTATGAAACGAAGTCATGAGTAGTTTAAGTTCTGCATCATCATACAGATGCTTTACCAAGTCATCGATTCGAACGTCTCCCTTAAAGACCGACTTATCACCACTTGATAACTGTACTCTTCCAGGTGGTATAAAAGGTAAATACTTAAGAAAGAAATCGTGTTTTTGCTGAGCCAGTATACCACATTTTTCAAATACTTGAGGAATACTGTAACTGGTCACTATATAAGGTTTGTAATATGCACTTTTAAAAAGCTTTTCTAAAACCGGAATCGCTCCCTCTAAAAAATAGGCATGCGAATACATATTATGATCCAATATATATTGGTAAAAAGCCTCTCTTACTTTAGGATCAGAAATTACTTCTTCTTCAACACAATAACTTTTAAAATCTTCTTCTTTATAGTCGGTACCTAAAAATTCATTTAAAAGATAAATCCAACCACCGGTTGTAATACATTCATCTTGATCAATAATAACAATTTTAGGTACGATAAGTCCCTTATCATTCATATCCAACACCACCCTATAGTATAAGTATAGCGAAAAGGGCAAAAGAAAACAAGTGCTATTTTGGGTTCATTGCACTTGCCATCGCATTAAAAAATGAATTTAAGCCTTTTTCAAAGTATTCTCCTATTTTTTGAGATACCGATAAGGTGGTGGACGAGATTACATTATCGTAGTTCTTATCGTTTAGTGCTAAATAATTTTCAAGATCGATTTCTTTTCCATCTTTGACATCTTGTTCAAACAAGGCAATCTGTTCTTCGGTAAGGGAAGTCTTTTTTCGCTCTTCCGTCTCGTAGTAGCCACTTCCAGCAGTAAAATAAAGTCCTACAAAAACTAAGAATAGAAGAAGAAATGAGAAAGAGGCAATGTTATACTTTTTCATAGCATTTCCTCCCGTATCACATTTCCTAGGATATCCGCAATAGCATCCATGGTATGATTTACTTCATCGATCGTATTTTCTTCTCCTCCTACTTCAATTAGAATGGTTTTAGGACTAAAATCTTGATTGTAGACTCCATTTACACCGGGGCCTTCCTTTTTATAAATACCACGACTAATACCTGGATATTTGGCTTCGATTAAATCGTTTAGTTTTTCGGTGAAGGCAAGATTTGCTTTATAGTTTTCATTTTCAAGACCAATTAGAAACATGACTTTGGCGTAACTAACATCATTAATCGTCGTAGTAGATATGGAATGGCCTACCGAATCTCTATGTAAATCAACAAAATACGTAAGACTTGGATTTTCTTTTTTAGCGTCCTCCATCAAAAGACGCGTAAGTTTATAACTCGATGCATAATTCCATTGATGAATCTGTAAAAGTTCAGGAATATTTTCTTCTTCCACGAGACAATTAATTCCCATCTTAGCAAGTTTTTCTTTTAACATATAAGAATTCATTAAAACGGTTGGTTCGATGTTATAAGGTTCTATATTGGAAGTGGTGTAGGTTTCTGCTTGATGGGTGTTATAAAGATAGACTATGGGAAGATTTTTTTGTTCTTGCTCCTCTATCTTATCTTCTTCTGGAAGGATCACTTCTTCTTTACCTTCCTCCGCGACTGGAACACTTACCTCTTCTTCTTGAAAATAAACTTGAGCTTCCCCTAAAATAGAAGAAGGATGATTGATATCCACTTTTGAAAAAAATTGAACGAGGGAAGTAACTATTTTTTCATTCGGAATAATCGTATCTTTAAAAGGCAAACTTTGATAGATGAATTGCCTTAAAAAAATAGGATTGTTTTCATCTTTGGCTAAAAGAATAGATCCATAGTAAGAAAGAATTCCTAAAAATGCAAGTAATAACAAAAGAAAGAATCCTTTTCTTTGATTTTTTTGGGTATTTTTTAATTTCATTTTTCTCTTTCGCATCTTCTTCACCTCTTATTAATAGATATGATTCATTCTACATAATAAGAAGCATAGAATATGTCGAAAGAAGAACAAAAGAAAAGGATTTAGAAATCTTAATTCGACAAAGATTTTTCGTGAAGAGAAGCATTAATTCCATTCGCTAATACTTCACTTAAATAATCGATCACAAAATCGACCTCTTTTGGCGTTACCATCATGTTATAACCAATAGGAGATAAAACTTCAAAAATAAGTGATTTTACTTTTTCATCGGGAAGGGTTCCTACCATGCCTAATAATTTTTCTTTTTCATCCAGTGATAAGTGTTCTTCGTGTTTTAAGTAGTTACGGGAAGTCACGGGAGTTAGTTTATGACTTCCTTTCGCAAAATTTTCTTTATTGTAACTCATTTGCTTTAAAAAATATTGAATGGTATCCGAGACAATGGTAGGAAGATCCACCACCATAGGAATGCCAATGGCAATCACGGGAATCCCAATCGTATCTTTCGAAATTTCTTTCCTACTATTACCTACGCCACTTCCTGGGTGAATTCCGGTATCAGTAATCTGAATAGTTTTCGAAAGGCGCTCAATACTAGAAGAAGCAAGAGCATCGATGGCAATTATAAAATCGGGTCTTGTTTTTTCGACGATGCCTAAAATGACATCGCTACTTTCAATACCGGTGTTGCCTGTAACACCCGGAATAAAACAAGAAACATTGCGAATCCCCTCTTCCACCATGGCTTCTTCCATATCAAATAAATATTTGGTAACAAAACAAGCATCTACCGTTTTAGGCCCTAGTGCATCTGGGGTTGAATTACGGTTTCCTAGTCCTACTACAAAACATTTGGCTTCTTTGGGAATCTTTAAATATGTAAGTAAATTTTTTAATTCCAGCGTAACCACTTCCGTTAAATGCTTTCGGTTGGAGTGATCCGTTACATCTTCAAACTTAATTGTAATATAACGTCCTTCTTTTTTCCCTAAAACATTTCCTTTTTCTTTATCTAAATCAACTTCCATAACGGTAATATCTTTATACGAAGTTGTTCTTTCTTTAACATAGTTTTTTTGGTTTTCTTTAATCGTATCAATAACTAAATCAGTTCTAATTTGATAATTTTTAAGGTCGATTTCATGTTTCATTTTTTCTTCACCCTTCTTATTATGTATAAAAACACGATTTTCTATTTGCTTTTTTTCTTATTTTTTGTTAGAATTAAGGTGTTATCAAAAAGCGAGGTGAAAAAATGCCAAATATTAAGAGCGCAAAAAAACGTGTAAAAACGAATGCGAAAAAGGAAGAAGCCAACATTCTTTTTAAATCAAGTATGAAATCTGCTATTAAAAAAGTAGAAAAAGCCGTACAAGCAAACGATAAGAAAGATGCGGAAGCACAATTAGCAACGGCTGGAAAAAGAATTGATAAAGCTTTAAAGAACGGAATTATCAAAAATAATAAAGCAAGTCGTGACAAATCAAGACTTACCAAAATGATCAATGAAATGAAGTAGTAAAAATTACTTCTTTTTTTTGTTCTATTTTGCTATAATGATACTAGG
>CANRHM010000087.1 GCA_947630415.1 uncultured Bacilli bacterium
AACCAAAAGTTAGAAGACGATGCCACATTACAAGTAACTGCTTTAATGGAATTAAGAAAAGAAGCAGGTATGTCAATCGTTGATGACAATCTAAAAGATCAATACGATTTATTAATGCAACAAATGAAAGATTCTCTAAGAGAAAATAATAATTAAAAACAAAAAGAATAGCGTTCAAACTATTCTTTTTTTATTCATGTATTGCAAATCCTTTTTGAAACATTTTTTGTTTGATTCGAAGTTCTAGTTCAGATCCTGAATACTTTGGACTTAACTTCTTGTAGAGTTTATCGTATTCCTTCTTACGGATAGATTCATCTTCTTCGATTGGATAATGGTCTAAAATCGTAGTAATCATGCTTCGGTCATATCCCATGGTAATAAAATGATTAATCATACTTTTAAGCAGTAAGTTCTTACTTTTCGTATGATTGTTTTTGACTTCTTTGGCAATGAGTTTATTTAGCTTTTCTCTTTGAAGATCTTCGGTATAAACGGTTAATACCTCTTGTTTGATAGCCTCATCTACCCCTCTTTTAGTAAGTTCGTTTGCAATCTTATAAGGTCCATCCATACTTAGTAAAATACGGTCATGGACAAAACTTTGAGCAAAAATTTTATCGTTGACATAACCTTGTTTTTCTAATAATTGAAGAGCTTCTTCGATCATGGTTTCTTCATACCCTTTTTTAATTAAGGAAGAGGTAAGTTCTTTCCTACTTCGAAGTCTTCGCTCTAATAATTTAAGGGCTTGGTTATAGGCCATATATTTTTGATTTTCTACTTCTAATTGTAACAAGAGATCCTCATCGATCTCTTTTTTTAATAAAAGATTGTATTTTAAAATTAAGTCTTCATGTAAATAGATACTTCCGTCATCTAATATTAATTCATATTCTCCATTTTTTAACTTTTTATATTTTAAAATGTGCATTTCTATCACCTATCTCTATTACTATTATACCAAGAGAAAAGAAAAAAGACTTAATCTTTTTTTACTGTGATTAAGCCCGCCTCAACTTCTTCTAAAGCTCTTCCAATCGGTTTCTTGGAAGTATATTCATTAATTGGCATTTGATAATGTCCATTTTGCATCATTTCTTTACTTCTTTGTGCCACTATATGAACTAGTTCATACTTTGAATCCACCAAGTTTAAAATCTTATCAATCGATGGAAACAACATAATATCATCCTCCCCTTTGCTATTTTAAGAATAACCCTATTTACACTTCTTTGCAACACATTAGACAAAATTAGACAGTAATTGACAATGTAAACTTTTTAATTCAAATAAAAAGACCCGAAGGTCTTATCTAAATTGACAGCATGAACCACATTGCATATTGCTACAAACATTTTCTTCTGAACAAGTGTAGCAAGGACGATATGTATGTTTGTAGATGTGATGATTTACTACTCTTGTATGAATAGGGCATACATGAGGTACTTCATGAACGAAAGTACGGTTTACTACTCTTTCTTGAACAGGACCAACGATTGGATTTTGCATTGCTCCACCCATAGCCATCATTGGCATATCTCCCATTTCAGAGTCAACGTTCATATCGATATCTACGGTGTTGTTGTTTCCAACGAATTGTGTAGTTAAATCATTGTCTCTATCATAACAACGATCTTGAAACATTTTTCATTCCTCCTATCTAACATAAGATATGAAAATAGGAAAAAGATACCTATCATGTTTGCCCAATATTAGGTATAAAAAAATAATCTCTAAAAGGAGATTATCTCTATAAGGGGTTAAAATGGAAACTTCATCTTGCCGTTTTGCATTTGTTTCATCATGACTTTCATTTGATCAAATTGGTTTAATAATTTATTAACTTCCGCAACTGATAGTCCACATCCTTTAGCAATTCTAGTCTTTCTACTGGCTTTAATAATTTCAGGATGTCTTCTTTCTTGAGGTGTCATCGAGAGTACAATGGCTTCCGTTCTTGCCATCAATTTAGGATCAATTTGAATATTGTTAAGTCCCATCTTGGAAGCACCTGGAAGAAGTTTCAATAAGTTTTCAATAGGGCCTAATTTTTTCATTTGTTTCATGGTACTTAAGAAGTCTTCCAAATCAAACTTCCCTGCTTGCATTCTCTTAGCCGTTTTCTCCGCTTCTTTTTCATCGATAGCTTCCGTTGCTTTTTCGACAAGAGATACAATATCCCCCATACCAAGGATACGTCCTGCCATACGTTTAGGATCAAAAGAATCAAGTCCATCTAATTTTTCAGAGACACCGATAAATTTTATTGGAACATGGGTTAAGTGTCTTACCGATAAGGCAACTCCACCTCTTGTATCACCATCTAACTTAGTTAAAATAACACCGGTAAGTGGAAGTTTATCGTTAAACCCTTGAATCACATTAATGGCATCTTGTCCCATCATGGCATCGATTACTAAAAGGACTTCTTTAGGATGACAAAATTCATTGATGTTTTGTAATTCTTCCATCAATTCTTCATCAATATGAAGACGACCTGCCGTATCGATTAAAACATAATCAAAGTGATTTTCTTTGGCATAGGCTAAAGCATGATCCGCTATTTCAACCGGATCTTTCTTTCCTTCTTCGTAAACCTCGATACCTAATTGTTTTCCAATCTGCTTTAATTGGTCAATGGCCGCGGGACGATAGACATCACACGCCACAAGAAGTGGTTTTTTACTGTGTTTCTTTCTTAAGAAATTAGCGAGTTTTCCAATCGTGGTTGTTTTACCTGAACCTTGAAGACCTACTAGCATCAAACAGGCTGGTTTCCCTTCTAGATTTAAAGGTTCACTCTCGCCTCCTAGTAACTCCGTTAATTCATCTTGCACAATCTTAACAAACAAATCTCCTGGTTTAATACTTTTTTGTACTTCTTCACCTAAGGCTTTCTCTTTAACCGTATTGGTAAATTCTTTTACTACTTGATAGTTTACATCGGCTTCTAATAAAGCAAGGCGAATTTCCCGCATCATATCGGAAATATTCTCTTCGGTAATCTTTCCATATCCTTTCATTTTATGAAGCGCATTTTGTAAACGATCTCCTAAACTTTCAAACATTTTTATCACCTAGTTCCTACTCTTTATTATATAATAAAAGCATTTAATTGCAAAGAAAAAGAGCAAATTGTGCTCTTTATTTCTTCCGATAGACAAGCAGTTTCATCGGATTTTCTTTTTCTTGTTCTTTGTTTTCTTCTAACGTGATAGTATCTGTTGCAAGCCCTAAAGCAATTAATTTATCAACAGGATCAAAATACCAAGTCCAAGGTTCTTTTTCTATAAGTCCCATTTGTTGGATAGAAATCCCCTCTTCTTTGTCTTTTGTTAATCCAATTTGATCTAAGTACATTTCGACATATGGTTTAACACGTTTCAAAGCCGATTTACAAAAATAATACTTTTGTAATAAGCCTTCTATTTGGATATGTTCATCAAGAGCAAGATACGTAGCATCCTCCAAAAGCATATCAATATTTTGAACCGTTAATCTTTTTTTTCTTTCTAAATTCATCTGTATCCCTCCTCAAGCATTGCCTAGTCTAGCAGAAAAAAAAGAAGCTGTCAACACTTCTTTTAAATCGTTGTATCAGAATCTATTGGGGTATCTCCTATAAAATCTGGAATTGGTGATACTATAGGAGTAGGATTATTTACTACATTAGTAGGATCTGGAATATTGGATACAGTATTAAAATCGATAACATCTGGTGTAGTATTTGTCGTATCATTTGAAAGAGTATTCATGTCTGGAACCTGTTCCTGAGTACTTGCTGTTGTATTAATATCCATTGTATTTGATATGGTGTTTGGCATAGTATTTGATGTCGTATTCAAAGGTGCAACTGGCTCCGTTGGTTTGGCTAAAAGATCAGGAATTGATGTTGTACTTTCCTGGAATTCACCTTGAATTGCATCAAAATTATTACCGGTTCCAAAATGGATAAACTTTCCATTAGATTCTTCTGTTGGAGGGGTAATGGTAACATTCTTTTTCTCTTCAGCAACAGGCGTCTCCACCCCAGAAGTAGTCCATCTATTAAAGACATCGGCATTGGCGCTATAAGGAGCGGGGTTTGGCATTTCCATATGTACAATCAATGGAATTTTAAATGCTGTTCCAAAAGCCATACAGTTTCCAGGTTGTAACGTTTTTTGTTTTTCTACAATTTCTTCACTAATGTTCGGTACCATTTTTTTGATGTATTCAATATCACGAGGGTGATTCATCTTAAAGATTAGAAAATTGGAACATTGCGAAATAACAGTTTCACTAATTTCTACCGGTCGTTGTGAAATAAGGTTCAAGATAATTCCATACTTACGTCCTTCTTTGGCAATACGATCAAAGATGTTGTATCCTAAAATAAATTCGTCCGTATCGTGTTGAATATAACGATGGGCTTCTTCCAAGAAAAGGTTAAATGGAAGACTGCCTCGATCTTTTAACGCTTTGGTAAATTCAAACAAAATCCTAGAAAAGATTTTAGTTAACGTCTTAGCAAAGCTATCATCAACATCATCCAAATTAAAGTTTACAATTTGGCATTTATTTTTTCCATCGCTCGACATAATCAAAGAGGTAATAAATTGTTGGGTCGTCATGTACGTTCTACATTCAAAGTATTTAGCATAGTTTCCTGTAATGAGCGAGTGAAGACGTACTCTAATCGTTACTGCATCTCCATAGGTATTTTCATTTCGTAGCCAACCTTCACTAATAAGGGTGAAGTTTAAGGCTTTTTCCAAATCTTCTAACGTAAAGAAACATTTTTCTTGTGGTTCATAATTATCTAATTCTGGTTGAATAAAATCAGATACATATTGAGTAATTAACACACTTTCAGCAAATTGCCCGTTGGAATCAATTGCAAAACATTCCCTAAATTTACGCACATAACCGATTCCTTGAATTTCGGCTTCTAAGTTAAATTGAGGAGTCGAACAACTTCCAATAATGGAAAAAATATCGTTTCGTTTAGAAGTTGAAGTTTCATTGGAATATAGAACGGTCATAATAGCCTTAGCAATTAAGTGATTTTTATAGGTATCCGCATTGACATTCTTTTGATTAAAGATGTAGACAAGTTTACACATCCGTTCAATAATCGGTAATTGAGAGTGAGCAGTAACTCCTAATAACAAAGCAAAATCATCGGTATTTAAGAGCCATAAAGGTACTTTCAATTGTTCGGTATCAGGTTCGTTATAGTTGGTTGTATAAAACTTAAAATGGTAATCGGGGTTTAATTTGTTGATATCTTTAAAAGCATTTCGATATTCGCCTGAAGAATCAAAGATGAAGAAATTAGAACGTGATGGAACAAAAGAAGGATCATTAAACACATTTTGTAAAAGACGTGCCACACCACATGATTTACCACTTCCGCTATTACCAAAGATAGCCATGTGGTTACTAAAGATGTCGTTGATGTTGACTCTGATAAAGCAATCGTCGTACAAAGGACTTACCCCTAATTTCATGTTATCCTTTTTTTCAACTCCTACGATTAAAAGCATTTCTTCGGGCGTAATAATACGCACCCTAGCATTTAGGTTCGGTTTACGGATAACTCCTCCTACAAAACGATCTCCTTCGAGTTCTCCTAAGAAGTGTACTTTGACCGCATCTTCGGTAATATCGTCTACTTCTCCTAAAATCTTCTTTTTCTCATCCTCAAAAACAACGTGTAAGTTCATTAGGTTCGTTGCCAAAAGTGTATTTTGGGCGACCTTTACCGTTGCTCCTTCATCACTGATATAAGTAATTTTCTCAAACATCTTTAAGACCCCTTTTTATATTAATTTTTCGATTTCCTCACCTAGTTTTTTATCTTCCATCTTAGTTAATAATTCTTTTATTTTTATTCTTTTTTCATATAAATGTAATGTTTCTTCGTAGTA
>CANRHM010000088.1 GCA_947630415.1 uncultured Bacilli bacterium
ACCATATCAAAGGAAATCAATTAATTCTTATCGATAGTGCCGGTCTTCTTCCTAAAAAAACGTTTCTTCAAAAGGTAAAGAGTAAACTCTACCAAGGATTAAAAAAAATAGGAAATATCTTTCCTAAAAAAGTAAGAAAAATCTATCTAGAATACCTCTTAAAGAAATTTGGCTCGACCGATTATGTAAGTCTTCCTAGCGATATGCGAAAGACCTTTCAAAATGTGGTAAGAGAAGATCTTTTTCCTTATCTAAAAGAAATAAGCATCCCTACTCTACTCATATGGGGTGAAAAAGATACTTCAACACCACTAGACGATGGTAAAAAAATGAAAGCAGAGATTCCCGATTCAGGACTTGTTTTAATCCAAGGAGCAGGACACTTTCCTTATTTAGAAAATCCTTATTATGTATTCAAGATTATTAGAACCTTTTTAACGTAAGGTCCTTTTCTTTTACCTTTCTTTATGATACAATAAGGACATTTCCAAAAAGGAGAGTCCTATGCAAATCGAAATCATTAAACAAATACTTGATCTTTTATCTTTTAAAGACTATGAAGTAAAGAAAGCAAAAGGAGAAATTATCCTAAATTTGGACTCTTCTATTGTTATTACAACCGATAGAAAACAAAGAACTATGTGTTTAAGTGGACGACTTCCTTATAAAGTTATTTCTAAGCTAAGGGCCTATGGCAAAGAAAAATTCGTCTTTAGTGAATTAATTGATCAAGGACATTACACTTATTTTACCGATTCGATAAAAAATCTTTTAATTGTGTTATCTCATCTTAAAGATGCCTTTGATAAAGACCAAGGAAAAGACGCAACTTGTGTTCAAATGATAGATGAGAACAAAGCAAAACTCAATACCTGGATATTAGAACAATCGAATCCTTCGCTTACACTCGATCAATGGTTAAATACAAAGTCTATGGATGCGGTAAAAGAAAGTATCAAAAGCGATAATAGTACTACGCTTGGAAGATATTTTCGAAAAGCGTTAATGGACTTTGATAAAGCAGTAAATCCTTATCTAGATTCTAGTATTACTTTAAAGGATTATTTAGATATAGAAGAAATAGCCGATTTTGATTGGAATGAAAAAGGTGTTTTATTGCTAAACTTCACTTGCCTTGAGCATAATATTAAGGCATCGTTTCTTCGATCAGATTTACGTTTTTTATGTCGCTTTTCTATGATCACAAGTCCTCATCATAAAATCGAATTAACACATGATATGGTCACAGGACCTGGCGAAAAAATAATTGTTTATCTAAAAGATGCAAATAAACAAGAAGAATGGACTTATAATCTTACTTATGGCACTATATCAAAGGATGGAATTAACACGGATTCGTTTCTACTTAGACCTACAACTCCCCTAGAACGGGATCAATTATATGATCAACTATTACAAGCGAAAAAAGTGATGGATGAAGATTTGATTCCAAAGATTCAAAAAGAAAGTCCTGCTTTACAGTATGTGTATCGAAATCCTAAAACAAATAAAAGACCTATATCGTAGGCCTTTTAAAATGTGATTTTTTCTTTGATATAATCTACTACTTCATCAAGCGGTAAAGTGATTTGTTCCATGGTATCACGAAAACGAAGGGTAACGGTGTTGTTATTAATCGTTTCATCATCGATGGTAATCGCAAATGGTGTTCCAATGGCATCTTGTCTACGGTAACGTTTTCCAATGTTTCCAGCTTCATCGTAACTCGTCATAAAGTGTTTACTTAACATCGTATAGATTTCCGTTGCTTTTTCACTATGAAATTTCTTAACCAGTGGAAGAACTGCTACTTTGTATGGAGCAAGGAATGGATGAAAATGCATGACTTCTCTTGTAGTTCCGTCAGCAAGAGTTTCTTCTTCGTAACATTGATCAAGGATGGCTAAAACAAGACGATCGCATCCAACCGTGGATTCGATAATATAAGGTATATATTTTTCGTTCGTATCGGGATCCAAATACGCTTGTGATTCGGTCGAATATTCTTGGTGACGGCTTAAATCGTAATCCGTACGGTTATGCGTTCCATTGATTTCGCCCCAACCAAAATTAAATTCATATTCGATATCGCACGCTTCTTTGGCATAATGAGCAAGTTTTTCATGATCGTGATAACGAAGTTTTGCTTCCGGTAATCCTAAATCCATGAAATATTTTTTGGCATATTCTTTAAAATATTGGTAAAGTTCACTATCGGTTCCTTTCTTACAGAAGGTTTGATATTCCATTTGTTCAAATTCGATCGTTCTAAAGGTAAAGTTTCCAGGGGTAATCTCATTACGGAAGGCTTTTCCTACTTGACCAATACTAAAAGGAAGTTTTGATCTGGTAGAACGCGCTACATTTAAGAAGTTGACATACTCCCCTTGGGCATTCTCGGGACGAAGATAAATTTTATTTTTACTATCTTCGGTAACCCCACGATACGTTTCAAACATTAAATTAAATTGACGAATTGAGGTAAAATCGCTTTTGCCACATTTAGGACAAGGTACTTGATGTTCTTTGATATACGCCATCATCTCGTCTTGGGTCATACCATCCGCATGGGCATTAGGATCAAAATCATCAATCAAGTTATCGGCACGATGGCGCATCTTACAATGTTTACAATCGATTAAGGGATCTGAGAAACTGGCAACATGTCCACTTGCTTCCCACACTCTTGGATGCATGAGAATGGCCGCATCTACTTCATACGCATTGGGACGTTCTTGAATAAATCTTTTACGCCACGTATCTTTAATATTATTTTTTAATCTACTTCCTAATGGACCGTAATCCCAAGTGTTGGCAAGTCCTCCATAGATTTCACTTCCTTGGAAGATAAATCCATACTGTTTACAGTAATTGACTAACTTTTCCATTGTTATTTTTCCCATGATATTCCTCCTAATACTGTATATCCCAAACGACTAAATGTTTGGAAGGACGTCCACATACCACACATTTATCGTCAATAGGATCCGCATCTTCTAAAATACAACGTGCTTTCGTTCCTTTGATTTCTTTCATCTTAACTTCACACGCTTCATCCCCACACCACATGGCTTTAACGAATCCCGGATGGGTGTTGATAATGTTTTCAACTTCTTCAAAACTATGGGCCTCAAAGGTAAGACTATTTCTTCTATCGAGTGCACGTTCGTACATTTCTTTTTGAATTTGGTCTAAAAGTTTTATAACAGCTTCCGCGATATTCTCATCTTTTGCTACTTCGATCTTTTCTCTTGTATCTCTTCGAACTAAAGTAACAACCCCTTTTTCAAGGTCACGGTCCCCTACTTCAATACGAACAGGAATGCCATTGACTTCGGCTTCCGCAAATTTGAATCCTGCTGACTTTTCACTTCGATCAACCGAATAAATGATGCCTTTTTCTTCTAATTGTTTGGCTACTTGATCAATATAACTATTCACCGTATCGCTTTCTTTAATTGGAATAATGATCACGGGTTTTGGTGCAATTTTAGGTGGTAACACTAATCCATTATCATCACTATGCACCATGATAAGTCCACCAATCATTCTAGTCGATACACCCCATGATGTTTGGTAAGCATATTGCCAGTTGTTGTTTCGGTCTAAGAATTTAATATCGTAGGCTTTCGAAAACTTTTGACCAAAGTAATGACTGGTTCCCGATTGTAAAGATACTCCATTATACATTAAGGCTTCTACGGTTAAAGTGTATTCAGCACCTGCAAATTTTTCTTTTTCCGTTTTTCTTCCGGTAATCACTGGAATGGCTAAATAATCTTCAAAGAATTTACGATAGATTTCTAACATACCTCTTGTTTCTTGTTCTGCTTCTTCACTGGTCTCATGAATGGTATGTCCTTCTTGCCATAAGAATTCTCTTCCTCTTAAAAAAGGACGTGTTTCTTTTTCCCAACGAAGGACATTACACCACTGGTTATACTTGACCGGTAGATCACGATAACTCTTAACTAGGGTACTATAGTAATCACTAAAAAGCGTTTCGGAAGTAGGACGAATACACATCCTTTCATCCAACTCTTTGTCTCCACCTTTAGTAACCCAGGCTACTTCAGGAGCAAAACCGTTGATCAAATCTCCTTCTTTACGCATCAAATTTTCTGGAATAAGCAAAGGCATACAAATATTTTGGTGACCACTTTTCTTAAACATGTTATCCAATACTTTTTGCATGTTTTCCCAAAGTGCATAACCATTTGGTTCCATTACTATACAACCTTTTACATTGGAATAAGATGCTAAATGTGCTGCCTGCACCACATCGGTATACCATTTAGCAAAATCTTCATCTCTAGACGTAATACTTTTATTTTTCATATGTTCCTCCTAAAAAAATAAAAAGACTCTTAGTTTTTTGTAGAGACGAAATAACTTCCGCGGTTCCACTCTACTTATTCTATTAAGAATCTCTTTCTCTATATTGCTGATAGGTTTCCAAGCCCGTCATCGCATCAGTTACTAACATTTTATTATATTCTTTACGGTTAGTCAAGCAAACATTTTTTATTTTAAGACTAAATGTTTGGCTTTCCATGTCTCAAATTCACATCTTTCTTCTTCGGTTTCTATCTCTTCATGGTAATAATGTTTAGTAAATTCTCCACAAGAACTACCTACTTCTCTTCCTGGAGGACTATAGGTTTTAATCCTTAAAGAAGGAATTTCTTCTTGAATCGAATGCACCCAAGATGTTTCGTTTTTGCTTTGCTCTAATTCATGAATCGGATTAAAACGAATGAATTTAAGTGAAACAGGATACTTTTTTAAAAGCGTAATCAAGGCGTTTCGTTCTTCTTCTGTATCATTGACATCTGCAATTAACGTGTAATGAATCTCGGTTGGATCTATCGTGCTATGTAGTCCTTTATATTCCTTTACTAAATCCCTTCTTTGTTGAAAAGAAGTACGATAATCTATTAAAAAACTTAAGGCCTCTTCTACCGTTACCTTTGTACTGGGAATTAATTCCCTTCTCTTTTCATCGATTGGCGTATGAAGTGAAAAATGCACTTTTAAAGGAATTCCTAAGGCTAGCACTAAGTCGTTTAATCTTTTCATGTTATCATTGGGCATCATGGTAGAAATAGCATATCCAATATGATGATAACCTAAAACTTCTTTTAAATAAGGTTCCATCTTATAGACTTCTTCAAGTAATTCTAAATTTAAAAGAGGTTCTCCTACACCCATAAAAGAAATCAATAAATTTTCTTTAGAAGTTCTTCTTTTTCCATCGATCGTTAACGTATCAATCAAACAAGGAACAAAACGATCTATCGTAACGGGTACCATTTCTTTATTTAAACCTTTATTCGTCAAATGACACATTTTACATCCTAACGAACAAAAATGATGGGTAGGCACACAAACGACATCTTTATCTTCTTTATTAAATAATAAAGACATTTCAATTATTTTTTTATCTTCTTCGTAGACACTTTTTAAAGTGCCATCCTGAAAATCTTGAAATAAACCTAATTTATGCATGTTTTTACTTCCCTTCTATATTATATTATAAAAAAACAAATTATTTTTTGATAAGTCCCTTTTTTTGATATACAAATCTTTGTAAGATTTCGTTCGAATCAAACACCTCTGACTTTGACGTTGCAAGGGAGGGCATCAATTCTTTTTTCATATATTTTTTTAAATAATATTTCATATTTGTGTTATAAAAATCATCATTATAAGGAACATTTAAGTGTTGAAACTGAATTCCTGCGAGTAGTACTTCGGTAGCAAAAAGGGCTTCTTTCTCTTCATCAATCCACCATAAAACAGGTTCTACTTTCACAAACAGTTCTTCACCAAAACGACTCTTACATCCATTGGAAAGTAAAACTTCAAAGTT
>CANRHM010000089.1 GCA_947630415.1 uncultured Bacilli bacterium
ACATCAAAAAATCTCTCAAATCCTTATAGACAAAGGGTTTGGGAGATTTTGTCTTTATAAAACTGATAAATTCAGGAATGTCTATTCAACTGTCAATAGAACTTTAAGACAAAATAAAGAAGCCCAAATTATGGACTCATCTACTTTTTTACATACGTTTTTTCTTTAACACTTGAAGATGCAAGCATTTCTGTTTTCATATATGAATTTAAAAATTGATACATATCGGTCGCTTTAAAGTTGTCATTTAATTTATCTTGATCAAAAGGCACTCCCGATAATAAAACATTTTTTGAAGTTAAGATTCCTGTTCCATCGTTTTCTATATCCAAATACCATGTGATAGGCTCTACCTTTAGATACTCTATGGAACCATATTGGCTAACAGAGTTAGACAAGGTCGTTAAATCACTGGTTGAAAGTGTATTTTGAATTTTAATAAAACGAAGTTCCCCCATTTGAAATTCTTGAAACGAACTTATCTTACTCGAGTAGGGTTGATAAAAGTGGTATTGTCTATCAGTTTCTGTAATAGCTTTACTATTTTTCTTAAGTGCTTGCCCTTCTTCATAATCTAAAACAAATTGAGGATATTCTCCCATTTGTACTTCGATGGTATTAGCATACCCTGTTTTAGAATTCGAAAGTAATTGTTGAACCGTTTCTTCGTCGACATAGATTTGTGGTCTTATCCCTACGGCAAAATCCGTTTTATGAAAGCAAGTCATGCCTCCATTTTTATCAATTCCCCACACTTTATGATCAAACTCAGCATGCTCGTATTCTGGCTTATCATAAGGAGCACAACCTCTTGTATAATAACCATGAGCAAAAGTACTAGTATAATAAAGGCCAGGCCGCTCTTTACTACAATAGTTTCCTTTTTTAGCACAATCATTTCCAGTTAAAATCGCTAAATCGGTTGCAAATGCTAATCTATGTGTGTCCCCAAGACATTTACTTCCAAAAAATACATTATTCAAAGAGGGTAACGAAATGGGAAAAGAAAGATTCTTATTAGATGTTAATTGATCCATAGTTTCATCTCCTTAATTGTCTATTATAGAAAGAAGCCTATTTTCTGTCAACCAATTAGTTTGCTTGGAAATAGAGTTTGTTCTCTTTAAAAAAGTAGTTTAGTTTCTCTTGTTCTAATAAATAACTAATATAAGCTTTTAAAGTACTTCCAATCAAGTAATATTGGTTAATATTCATCGCTAATTGATAATGTTCAAAAAGATATTTTAAAATTTCCTCTTGTGTTTTAGCTTCCATACAGCAAGTAGTAATGGTCGATAAAATTTCTTCTATTTTAGTCCTATTTAGTGTAATTAAAGAAGTGATATCTGAAGTCATTTCACCATGAGATGGAATAAAACAATTCCCTTCTAAAGTCGATAAGAATGTTAAAGTAGTAAGGTATTCTTGAACGTTTTCTAAAAAGAAAATGCCATATTTAGAAAGTGCTTCTTCGCTACAAAGGGCATCGCCTAAAAAATAGACGTTATCGCTTGTCTTAATACCAATCATATCAAAAGTATGCCCTTTTAATTCAAAGTAACTTAATCCTTCTGGCAAATGACTATCTAGTTCAAGCGAAACACTAGGCTTCGCTTCTAGGAACTTATTTTCTAAATCTTTAAAAGGATGACTTCCATAAAGAAAGGTAGGTTCTAAAACGGGATAGTTGATAAAACAAGATTCGATACCATGACTATAAATAGAACAAGAGGTACGATCTTGGATAACTTTATTGCCACCAATATGATCGGCATGGGAATGGGTGTTAATAATACCTTTGACGGTCCATCCTTGTTCTTCAATAATCTTTAAGATCTTTTTTCCAGCATCTTTATCGTTTCCTGTATCAATTAAATAGACCTCTTTCTCATTTTGTAAATAAATCCCTATGTTGGTTGCATTTTTAATGTAATAGGTTCTTTCTCCTACTTTTACTAATTCCATCGTAATCCCTCTTTTCTATAGTTAAAGTATATCATTAAATGTTTTCTTATTTCCTTTTTTTTCTTGGTTAAAATGAAAAAAGTCTTGTCGAAGAAATTCCTTTCCTGTCATAAGACTTTTTATTTATCTTATTCTTCCTCTTTAGATGAAGTATTGGTGTTCTTCTTAGGTGGAAGACCATAGAATTCTCTTGTCTTTGCTTCGATTTCTTCACATAGACTTGGATTATCGGCTAAAAGAAGCTTTACGTTTTCTTTTCCTTGGCCTAGTTTTTCTCCCTTATAGGCATACCATGCTCCACTCTTTTCAAGGACACCCGCATCACTTGCAAGGTCAATGATTTCTCCTTCGTGTGATACACCTTGACCATACATGATATCCACTACTGCGGTCTTAAATGGAGGTGCCACTTTGTTTTTAACGACTTTGACTGTTGTACGGTTTCCTACAATGCCATCCCCTATTTTTAAGGTTTCATTACGACGAACATCTAAGCGTACACTGGCATAGAACTTTAAGGCTCTTCCTCCTGGTGTCGTTTCAGGATTTCCAAACATAACACCTACTTTTTCACGTAACTGGTTGATGAAAATCGCTGTGGTCTTCGTCTTACTAATTGTACCATTTAATTTACGAAGTGCTTGACTCATGAGACGTGCTTGAAGTCCAACATGTGCATCTCCCATCTCACCATCGATTTCAGCTTGTGGAACAAGAGCCGCAACAGAATCGATAACAACGATGTTTACAGCTTCACTTCGAACAAGAGCTTCACATATTTCTAATGCTTGTTCTCCCGTATCTGGTTGAGCAAGTAATAATTCATTAATATTAACTCCTAAGTTTTGTGCATATACAGGGTCTAGTGCATGTTCCGCATCAATGAAAGCAGCTCTACCACCTTCTTTTAGAATCTCTGCAATTGCATGAAGGGCAAACGTTGTTTTACCACTCGACTCTGGTCCATAGATTTCAATAATTCTTCCCTTAGGATATCCACCTACTCCTAACGCAATATCAAGAGCAAGTGAACCACTGGAACAAACCTCTACTTTCAAATGAGACGTATCTCCTAATCGCATAATGGATCCTGCACCAAACTGCTTTTCAATATCTTTTAGCACTTGTTGTAATGCTTGATCTTTATCTTTTACATCTGTCTTTGCCATAACGTAAAAATCCTCCTTATAATTCGTTTCTAAAATTATCATAAACCATAATTTGAAAAAAAGCAACACTTTTTTGCAAACAATTGTTTTATCAATTTTCAGTCAAAAAAAACGGCCAATTTTTATTTTTCGTCTAGGCGAAATTTAAAAATTACCGTGGATTTTTACTTTGAATTTTAATTTTTCTTTTTTGGAAAGAGATACATTTTATTCATAGAATAGTATTCTACCATCGACACAATTGACATAATCAAAGCAAAATAGAGCAAGAATAAGTCGATTCTGATATTGTAGATTTCAAAAGGCATATTGTAGAAGAATAAAAGTATAATTCCTAGCATCAGACTTGCGGTCTTAATTTTTCCTGAAGTAATCGATGAAACTACTTTTCCTTTGGATGAGGCGGCCATCTTAATGGCATTTACTAAACAGTCTCTAATAACTAAAACAACAGGAATAATCGGATTAATAAAACCAGATGATGCAAAAATGATAAGCACACTATCGACTAAAATCTTATCTGTAAGAGCATCAGCTATTGTTCCAAATTCTGTAACCATTTTCTTTTTACGTGCTAAGTATCCATCAAAAAAATCGGTAATAGCCGCAATCGCAAATAAGCCTCCTGCCACTAGATACTTAGTATCCATAAGAACACCCTCTACTAAAATCTTAGGAAAGGAAAAACCTACGGCATAAAATGGAAACAACATAATAAAGATAATAAATAACGTTAAAATAAAACGAGAAACCGTTAATTTTTCAGCTGTATTCATATAACTTCCTCCCTCGTATAAATACCTTTTAATTCATTAGTACGGGGTTCTTCTCTTCTACTTCCTTGAAGTAATAAGTAAAAAATAAGAATAACTAAAAGAACAATAATAGCACCTAATAAAAAAGGAAAATAATTCTTCTTTCTAGTAGGAATCACGGTATAAGGAGAAACTACTTTTGCTTTTTCTTCCTCTTTGTTAGATGCATTTGCAGCATTTTTGATGTCCTCTAGCGAAATCTTCGAAGTTTTTTCAAATAGGAAATCATTAAATTCATCTAACATCTTATTAGCATCTAATCCTAAATATTTTGCATATTCTCTTACATATTCTTTTAATTGATAAACATCTTTAAAAGCCCTCGTATTACCCGATTCTATATTCTCCAGTTGTCCTTTAGGCATATTCAAGTCTTCACTTGCTTCTTCAATCGTTACTCCGTGTCCCATACGAGTTTCTTTTAAATAAGCACCGATCTCTTTCAATGAATTCACCTCTTAAACAAAAAAAATAATACTTTATAAGCCATGTTCTGTACCTATTGCTAGGCGACAAACATCTATCTACTGCCGAAGCAGTCCCTGACTTCGTTCTTATTTCTCCGTCAAAGCTCTCCTACCAAAATTTGGATTTCTCACTCATGGGGTTTACCGCGTTTCATTATTTCCTTTCGAAAATAAATCGTCTCTGTGGCACTTTATGAATACTAAAACCTTATCAAAAGACGTAGGTTCCCTCTTCGCCGTTAGATTACTCTACCCTAGGTTATTTTTTCCCTAGGCATGAACGTTAAAGACTTCACAGTCTTTGTGAGCATGGACTTTCCTCTATACTATCAAAGTATAGCGTTTGTCAAAGTATTATTCGTCTTTGTCGTATACTATTTTTTCTAATTGGGATAGTCTTCGAAGTATATCTAGATTCGTTACTTCTTTCTCTTGTCCTTGAGCAATTTCAACACTTGCTTTTAGATTGCGAAGTTCTTGTTTAAGACGACTATTCTCATTCAATAATTCGTTATTTTCTTTTTCAAGTTCACGAATACGTTCTTCAAAATGTTCATAATCGCCAATGATGACATCTAGATATTGATCTACTTCTTTTAGTCGATAACCTCTAGTATCGATTTTAAATTCTTTCTCTAAAATATCTTGTGGCGTTAGACTTATATTATTTTGGTACATACCACCTATCACCTATCCCTTATATACTCTATTATCACAAATATTTGTTTTTTTGTCAATGTATAGTGGTGTGATAAAGGAGTACTTTTTGGTCTATAAAGGCGACTTAAAAGATATTTTATTTTAGAATAGACTCATCCCGTACTTTCCTATTCTATAGAAAAGAAAGGGCAAAGTCAAGAAAAGAACTTATTGTGTATTATTCCTTTAGAGGATAATTTTATTATAGAAACAAAAATAGTACCAACTACATAGTCGATACTAATCCTGCAATAACGGGAAATAGTACCTAACGCTACAAAAATAGGTATTCCCTTTTCGCAAGTTATCCTTGCTAATTAAAATATAGCATTTGTTTCCTATCTCGTCAATCAAATTAAGGCAATATTTATTGGTAAAAATTGGCATTAAAAAAAGGCTTTGTTCGATTGTTTACTTTTGGTAAATTTGCTACCATAAAGTTAGGAATACTTAGTTTGTTTAGGTACTATTCTCCTTTTTTCTTTTTTTATAAAAGAGAAG
>CANRHM010000090.1 GCA_947630415.1 uncultured Bacilli bacterium
TGCAGTTAAATCGAACACTCTATCACCACCAGCATTAACATTATACCGAATAACCTCATAAAATGCAAGAACTAGTTCTTTTTTAAATAATGTTTCTTTAAGGCTAAAACATAAGGTGTTTGAAGAGACTCTACTTTATCATGACAAAATACTTCGACATTGGAAGAAAGTTTATCATTTTTTATTTCGTGATGGGATAAAGTATTCCAAATATCCGGATGATACAGTCTATTAAAATCTTCCTTCGATAAAACTAAATTATGAGCAATATCGATGATGACATCTTCTACTTCGACCCACGAATGAAGGATTTTTCCTTCTAGTAATTTTATGATTCCAGTTACTAATGTAGCATCCATCTTACTTACTAAATAAAAAGATAATTCATGACAATGATAACATCCCTCTGAAAAGCGATGATGAGCTAAAATGTCACATAGATAAGGATCATTTTTTACATAAGTATCTGAAGCTTGCCTAAAAGAAACCTCTCCAAGGGAGGTAGATAAATGAATATAAGGCTCTTTGGTTTCAATTTGGCTAATCGTATTTCGGTAAAGAAAACTATTTTTGGTAAAGTAACTTTTTCCCAGATAAAAAGGAAAAGGATTATGATAATTCGAATGTAGTTGCATATAGTCGATAATGACTTTCTCCGGTTCCATTCGTTCTTCTAAAAAACGTGCATAGTATTCTTGTACTCCTAATTCAAAAAAAATACTGTATAAGTCTTCCATACATGCAATACCATGTCTCTTTTTTTGATACCACCATTCAGGACTAGCATAACCTAGAACATCACTATTTTTATCACTAAAAAAAGCTTTGATCCGATGCAAGTAGGCATCCGTTGAAGATACAAAGGAAGCATCCATTCCCATTTCTACATCATCTACTATATAAGTGTAATCTTGCATCTTTTTTCCTTCTTTCTTTTTATTTCTTTATTTTATAGAACGCTACATCTTGGTTTTGCATACCTTCAAAATGATGTAAGAAAGCAAGTGCCACAAGTGACATATAACTTACCTTTTCACCTTTATAGTTAGCATAGGTAATAGGTCCAATTTGATAGGCTTCCATTTCTTCAAAACTTAAAGTATTCCAAATCTCCGGTTCACAAATTTTCGAAAAATCCTTCTTTTTAAGCACTAAATTGTGAGCAATATCGATAGCAAATTCATGATATTCTACCCATGAATGTAAATAACGATAACCAAGACTTGTAAGAAGCCCTGTTTTAGCGGTTGCTCCTAATATACGGGTAAGATCATAAGATAATTCGTGACAACGAAAACTTCCATTCACAGTACGATGATGAAAAAGAAGTTCCCTCATTCTTTCATTATCCTCTAAAAAGCGATCACTGGCTTGATAATAAGTAATTGGTCCCATACTAGTATCTAATCTAATTCCATATTTAGTTTTCCGAAAATTTTTAATATGATCTCCATAAAGAAACAAATTATGATTTAAATAGGAAGATAATTTTGTATCTTCTTCAATCATGGTATGGTCGATTAAAAATTCATTGAGGATGTAGTTTGGATGAAGCAAATTCACTAATTTTTGATAAGCTTCTTGATCCAAGTATTTTGTAACCAAGTGATTTATTTTACTTAATCGATCAAGATAGGTAAGCTTTTTTTGATCTTGTGCTAATTCTAAACGTACTTCTTCCGTCAAACCCTTCTGTTGGTCAATTAAAGAAGAAAGCAAAGAAAAAAGATGAGCATTTTGTTCCTGTGCTGACGCTAATTCTAAATCATCTACTTTTTGTTCGTAAATAGCAAAATCCATTTCTTTTCTTCCCCTCTTTTACTAGCGTCCTATTTTATCATATAGAGTCTTTCTTGTCAAATAATCTACCGGTTATCAAAGGTTTTATGATATGATAACGCTAGGTGATGAAATGTGATTAAAGTAGGTATCATTGCAGAATACAATCCTTTTCATAAAGGGCATCTATATCATATCCATAAAATTAAAGAACGTTTTCCGGATAGTCTTTTAGTTTTAGTCTTATCTTCTTGTTTTACAGAACGAGGTATTCCAAGTATCTTAAATAAATGGGATAAAACCAAAATAGCCCTTCATTATGGTGTTGATCTAGTGGTGGAACTTCCCTTTCCTTTTGCTACTCAAAGTGCCGATATCTTCGCCAAAGGCGCAATTTCCATCCTAAAGGAATTAAAAGTAGATTATTTAGTCTTTGGAAGTGAGTCCAATGATATTGAAATGCTTACCAAACTAGCCCAAATTCAATTAGAAGAAAAATATCAAGAGGAAATCAAACAAGAAATCAAAAAAGGAATCAATTATCCCACCGCCTTATCTAAAGCCTTAAAAAAATTAGGTCATCAGGAAGTAAATCTTCCTAATGATATTCTTGGAATTAGTTATATTCGTGAAATTATCAAACAAAAAGCAGGTATTACTCCTCTTTCCATTCAAAGAACAAACGAATATCATAGTGAAGAATTAAAAGAAGAAATAGCAAGTGCCACCAGTATTAGACATGCCCTTAATAAGAAACAAGATATTAAAGCCTATGTCCCCTCTTTCACCTATCCCTATTTAAAAGGATTTCTTCCTACGATGGAAGATTATTTTCCTTATTTAAAATATCAAATTTATACCAACAAGGACCACTTAGAAAACTTTCAAACGGTCGATGAAGGAATTGATAAACGTATTTTAAAATACATTGATGAAGTAGATAGTTACTCTGATTTAGTCCAAAAAATAAAAACTAAAAGATATACTTACAACCGCATTAACCGCATGTTTGTTCATATTCTATGTCATTTCACCAAAGAAGAAGCAATGTCCATGAAAGAAATTACCTATCTTCGAATTCTTGGTTTTAGTGTAAAGGGAAGAAAATATCTTCACGAAATCAAAAAAGAGCAAACCATTCCTATCATTACCCGCTTAAAAGATATAAAAGATGCTATGTTAGAAAAAGAACAACAAGTAACTAAAATCTATGCTTTAGCATTTCCCTTAGAAGATCAAAAAAAATTAATCGAAAAAGAGTACCAGACTCCGCCGATTAATTCTTGATCTTTTTTCATTTTTGACAAACGGGACAATAGTAAGTACCACGGCCCCCAACTACAATCTTTTTTACTTTACCATGACAATTGGGACATTCTTTTTTACCATGCACCAGTAATTCGTTTTGAAAAAGTCCATGAACTCCTTCTTCAGAAGTAAAACTACGAATCGTGGTACCACCTAAAGCAATCGCATGATCCAAGACTTCTTTCGTATTGTAGATGATATCCTCACATTTCTTTTTAGAAATTTTATTGGCTTTTTTTAATGGACTAATACCACTTAAAAATAAGATTTCATCGTCGTAAATATTCCCAATTCCTGCAATAATCGATTGATCGAGCAAGACACTTTTAATAGGAAGGGTCTTTTTTCGTAATTTATCATATAAATAACTACTCGATAGATTTTGGTCGTCATACTCTAAACCTAAAAGCGATAACGGTTTAGAACGATAGGCATAGGCTTTAGGAAGTAAATACATTTTCCCAAATTTCCGGACATCGTGGAATCGCCACTCCATATCGTTATCTAAAGTAAAGACGACATGTTCGTGTTTATTCCGGATCGTTCCTACTTCACGGAAGAAGAATTTCCCTTCCATTCGTAAATGAATAAGCAAAACATCCTTGGATAACGTAATAACAAGCCACTTCCCTCTTGTTGAAATATCCATAATCATTTGGTCAATAATCTCTTTTTTAAATTCATAGACACTAGGAGAAGCAATCACATTATCCCAATAGACATCCACTTTTTTAATTTGTCTATTTACTAACTTTGGTTTTAGGCATTTGGCAACCGTGACCACTTCAGGTTTTTCTGGCATGTTAATTCCCCCTTACTTCGCTTCGTACCAATTATCACCCGTTTCAATATCCACTTTTAAAGGCACATCTAATTGATACGTATTTTCCATTAAATCTTTGACAATCTTTCGTACTTCTTGTTCTTCTTCCTTACGCACTTCAAAGACTAATTCATCATGTACTTGTAACAACATTTTACTCTTTAATCCTTTTTCATTAAAGGCTTGATAAATCTCAATCATCGCTTTCTTTAAAATATCGGCAGCACTTCCTTGAACCGGTGTATTTAAGGCCATTCGTTCTCCTTGACTTCGAATCATGTAGTTCTTATTGCTCAATTCTTCAATCGTACGTTTACGATTCATAATCGTTTTAACATAGCCCAGTTTATGCGCTTTTTCAATCACTTCATTCATATATTCCCTGATACCAGGATAGGTATTTAGATAGTCGTTAATAAAATTCTTGGCACTTGCAATATCGATGCCTAAGTCTTCACTCAACCCAAAACTACTAATACCGTATAAAATTCCAAAGTTAACAGCTTTAGCACTTCTTCGCATATCCTTGGTCACTTCTTCTTCCTTGACATGGAAAATATCCATGGCCGTCTTCATATGAATATCTTTTCCTTCTTGGAAGGCTTCAATAAGGTTCGAAGCATGCGCCATATGAGCAAACATACGAAGTTCAATTTGTGAGTAATCGCTTGATAATAGAATACAACCAGGAGATGGAATAAAGGCTTTTCGAATGAGCTTTCCATATTCGAGTCTTACCGGTATATTTTGAAGATTTGGACTAATCGACGACAAACGTCCTGTTCTAGTAAGCGTCTGAGTATAAATCGTATGAATTCTTCCATCTGGATGAATTTCATTAATTAGTCCAATCGCATATGTTGTATATAGTTTTGAAAAAGTTCGATATTCTAAGACTTTTTCAACAATGGGATAATCGGGTGCTAACTTATCTAAAATCTCTTTATTCGTTAAATATCGCTCGTTTTCTTTAATGCGTTTTGGATAAGGAATGGCTAGTTTATCAAAAAGCACTTCTCCTAATTGTTTAGGGCTCATCAAATTAAATCGTACATCGGCCAAGCGATAGATTTCTTCCCCTATCTCATCCATCTTTGCTTTTAATTCTAAACTCATCGATTGTAAATAATCTTGATCCACTAAAATACCTGTGTATTCCATATCGGCTAAAACTGGAATTAAAGGCATTTCAATCTTTTCAAATAAGGTATATGCTTCTTCCTCTTTTAACTCTTGCTCTAAACGTTCTTTGGTTTCAAAAATAAATTTTGCTTTTCGTACAGCTAGATCGGCAATCACTTCTTGAGCTGGTTCTTTCAAGCGGCTATTGACATTGCTGGTACCAAATACTTTTTCATAAAATGGAATGTTGTAACGCATTTGATTGGCAAGATAAGCAATATCATCTTTAATATTTTTATTGAGTAAGTAGGATGCGACCATGGTATCAAAAGTAACATTCTTAATTTTATAATCTTCGTACAAAAATGGAACCAATACCTTTTTTAAATCATATGTATATTTGACTATCTCCGTATCAAAAAAAGAAGGATTTTCTTTTAAAATAGAAAAAGGAATGAAGCAAGCAACTTCTTCATTATAGATACCAATACCTAGTTTTTTATCGCGATGATAATTGTTTCCTAGAATTTCTAAATAGAAAGCAAAAGGATGATCTAGTTTCAACGAAGCTAGTTTTTCTTT
>CANRHM010000091.1 GCA_947630415.1 uncultured Bacilli bacterium
GCTCGTAGCTCAGTTGGATAGAGTGTTTGGCTACGAACCAAAAGGTCAGGGGTTCGAATCCCTTCGAGCGCACCATAATCGGAAAGTGGCTCAACTTGGTAGAGCACTTGGTTTGGGACCAAGGGGTTGCAGGTTCAAATCCTGTCTTTCCGACCATTTGAAAAATAAGGACTAGATTTAGTCCTTTTTCGTTTGCTCCCCTTGGTTTCAAAATCCCCTGACCTTTTGATAGTCATTACTAGATCTTTCTCTTTTATGCCGAGAAAATCCATGACATTAGGTAGAATAATATCGCAATACTCACAAGCAAAGTAAATATTTTTTTGCTTTGGCGAATTTTAAAAGATATTATTCTAGGTTCCTAATGCCATGGAGGAATTGGAATAAAATAAAAGATTATATATCTACACGATCAAATAAGAGTTGTAAATCATCTTCATCAATCTGAAATCCTGTTCCATGGTCGTGAATATTGCCAAATCTTCTTTCATCTCTATATATGTCTATTTTGATAGAGAGCGTAATAATTCCTCCTTCAATTAATTGAAGAAAAGTATCGAATGATTTTAATCGATAAAAGATAATATCATGATAAGAAAAATATTTCTCATTATTAATATATCTACCTCTTAGTTTTACAATGGCCATAGCATTTATTTTTATTTCAATTCGTTCGCGTAAAAGTTCAAAAGACCAAAACGAGCGACGTTCAATGAGTTTTCCATATTTATTAAATACAAGAAGATATATTCGTTTATCAGAATAATTGACTTCTAATTGAAATTGAAAATGTCTTCCTATAAAAGATTTTTCTTTTGCGTTAACATTTCCGAACAATACGTTTGCAGATTTTAATTCACGTGCTGGGAAGCCGTAGGTGTCAACGATTCTCTTTATTTCAAATAGTTCTGGACCATCTGGAACAGTTGAGAATAAACTCATTTTATATTGAGAATTATAAGCCCTTGTTTTTATCTCAATTCCATTATAGTCTGCTACAGGTAAATCATCGGCTTCCTTTTTCCCTAATAAATATTCAAAAGTTCTTCCACCATTTCCAAAACCATTCGATACACCTTTAATCCATCCTTTCTCTCTTATTTTTATAAATTCTTCTTTTAATTTTTTCATGTTTTCGTACATATAACCATCTCCTTTCCGAAACATGCAAAACAATCGTAGCATAAACAAAAACAATAGTAAAATCGCCAATTATGAGTTTTTACGGACAAAATAAGCTGAAAACTAATTTTTCATCTATAGGCAAAAATCAAAAATTAGTTACAAAAAGGAATTCAAAATTCAAAAAGATAACTATTTTAAAAAAATTTAATGTTTATTTATATGAATCAAAGAACAACTTCCTACATTGCTATGTTTTCTAAGAAAATGGTATAATAGAGTTATAAATCAAATTAAAAAGGAACTGATGGAAAATGAAAATAGTATCTTGGAATGTTGCAGGCTTAAGAGCTTGCTTAAATAAAGGATTTGACATTTTTTTTCGACATGTAAATGCGGATATTATGTGTGTTCAAGAAGTTAAGGCTGAAAAAGACCAAATATCATTTGATCCTATTGGCTATTACTCTTTTATAAATCCAGCCGAAAAAAAAGGTTACTCTGGTACCATGATTTTTACACGTAAAAAACCTCTTCAAGTTACTTATGGAATGGGAATTGATGAACACGATCATGAAGGTAGAATGATTACGTTAGAGTTTGATAATTTTTATTTAATAAATGTTTATGTTCCTAATTCACAAGAAGAATTACGCCGTTTGTCATACCGCATGTGTTGGGAAAAAGATTTTCGCTCGTATGTAAAAACATTAAATGAAAAGAAACCCGTGATTATATGTGGTGATTTTAATGTTGCCCATCAAGAAATAGATATTAAAAATCCAAAAGAAAATCGTAATCATGCAGGATTTACTGATGAAGAAAGAGAACAATTCACTAATTTATTAGAAAGTGGCTTTGTGGATACCTATCGTTATTATAATCCTGATAAGAAAGATGCTTATACATGGTGGAGTTATTTTTATCATGCTAGAGAAAAGAACATCGGATGGCGTATCGATTATTTCTTAGTCTCTAAAGATTTTCTTTCCAAAGTGACAAATGCTTCGATTTATAGTGATGTGCTTGGAAGTGATCATTGTCCTATTGGTCTTGAATTTGATGATTAAACAAATATCCATAAATAAAACTCTTCTTTTTGATAAAAGAGGAGTTTTTTATATGTCCCTTTTAAATGCCTTTTCATATATTATTATGAGTTAGCAAAATGCAACTGTTGAAAAGAGGAGTGTTAAAATGAAGAAAAATGAGTTGCCTCTTCATCATGTAAGTTTAGGGGAAAAAGTTATTATCAAAAAATTGGATACCAATGAATCTATAAAAAGAAGATTATTAGATATGGGTATGGTTGAAGGTACTGAAGTAGAGTGTGCTTTAGTAAGCCCTTTTGGTGATCCAAAGGCCTATTTTATTAGAGGAGCATTGATTGCTATACGAAATAGTGACGCTTCTTCAATCTTGGTAGAAAGAGTAAAGGAGGAAGCAAAGTGAAGAAAAGAACACAACAACTTCCGTATAAAAAAATAGGTTTAGCAGGAAATCCTAATGTGGGTAAAAGTACCATTTTTAATGCGTTAACAGGACTAAAGCAACATACTGGTAATTGGCCAGGAAAAACGGTAAGCAATGCAAGTGGTTCTTATTTTTATCACGATAAAGAATATGCCATATATGATTTGCCAGGAACCTACTCACTTATTGCTCATTCTAAAGAGGAAGAATGTGCACGTGATTTTGTTTGTTTCGAAAATCACGATGGGATCGTAATAATATGTGATGCTGTGTGTTTGGAACGTAATTTGAATTTAGTATTGCAAACACTTGAAATTACTAGAAATGCGGTAGTAGTAGTCAATTTAATGGATGAAGCAAAGAAAAAAGGAATAAAAATAGATTTGGAAAAACTTTCCTTTTTATTGGGTGTTCCTGTTGTAGGTACTACTGCACGTAGTGGAGAAGGATTACAAGAATTACAAGAAAAAGTGGAAAATATTTCCAATAATCAAAGCTCCGCTATCAAAATTCATTATTCGAATGAAATAGAAGGGGCTATTTCGATAGTTGAAAGAGTATTAGTACATAAAATTAATGAAAAGTACAATGCTCGATGGTTAGCACTTAAACTACTAGATTCGGATGAATCCTTAATTAAATCAATAAAACAGTATTTGGATAAGGACTTATTAAAAGATGAAGAATTGAATAAAGCATTACAGGATGCGAAAGGTTATCTTTCAAAGCATCATATAGCCATAAAGGATTTAAAAAATAAAATCGTTTCCACCATTATTTTGAAAGCAGAATTAATAGCAAAAAGTACAGTTTCTTTTGAAAAACAAGATTATCAAAAGAAAGATCGTAAGATTGATCGTTGGATTACTAATCGTTATACAGGAATTCCGTTGATGATTATATTATTGATGCTGGTGTTTTGGATTACAATTTCTTTTGCCAATTATCCATCGGATCTTTTATTTTCTTTTTTCAGTCACTTGGAAACATATCTTTTATCTTTCTTTAAGTATTTAAGTTTTCCTTCTTGGCTGATTGGATTATTAATTGATGGTGTTTATCGAGTCCTAACCTGGGTCATATCGGTAATGCTTCCACCTATGGCTATTTTCTTTCCACTATTTACATTACTAGAAGATTTAGGTTATCTTCCGAGGGTTGCTTTTAATCTAGACAAGGGATTTAGAAAATGTAATGCTTGTGGGAAACAGGCACTTACAATGTGTATGGGGTTTGGTTGCAATGCTGTAGGTGTAGTAGGATGTCGTATTATTGATTCACCGCGAGAACGCATGATTGCCATGTTAACCAATGTCTTCGTGCCATGTAATGGTAGATTTCCTACCATCATTGCGATTATTACCATGTTTTTTGTGGGTTTTCAAAATGACATTCGTTCTTCTTTATTAAATGTTATTTTACTAACTGTAACCATTTTGATAGGAATTTTAATGACGTTTTTAATGTCTTATATTTTATCAAAAACATTATTAAAAGGAATTCCATCATCGTTCACATTAGAATTGCCACCATATCGGAAACCACAAGTATTTAAAGTAATTGTGCAATCTATTTTTAATCGTACACTTTCGATTTTAGGTAGAGCTGTGGTCTCAGCTATTCCAGCAGGTATCTTGATTTGGGTACTTGCCAATTTAAAGATACAAGATGTTAGTATTTTGTCTCACATCACGTCTTTCTTAAATCCTATAGGAGCATTAATGGGGTTAGATGGAGCAATTCTAATGGGCTTTCTTTTAGGATTTCCTGCCAATGAAATTGTCATTCCCATTATTCTAATGATTTATTTATCCAATGGCAGTTTAGTAGAATTTGATAATCTACTTGCTTTACGAGAAATTTTAGTGGCCAATGGTTGGACTTTTCTTACTGCCATCAATACCATTCTTTTCTCTCTTATGCACTTTCCATGTGCTACAACTTGTCTTACTATTAGAAAGGAAACAAAGAGTTGGAAGTGGACTTTCTTATCTATTATGATTCCTTTGGTAGCAGGCGTATTCATTTGCTGTACTATTACTTTTATCGTAAGACTTTTAAATCTGATCTAGTTTCTTTTTAAGATAGAATGGACGTTCTATCTTTTTTTTGGTACAATGAAAAAGAAGGTGAGTTAAGAATATGAAACGTAGTTTATTAATGATTTTAGGACTATTTATTTTATTGATTCCCAATTCGGCAAAGGCACTCAATACCGTGCATTTTTATCTTTTTCATGGAGATGGTTGTCCTCATTGCGCAGAGGAAAAAGAGTGGCTTCAGGAGATGCAAGAAAAATATGATAATTTAGAAGTACATTTTTATGAAACTTGGAGCAATGTGGATAATGAAAATTTAATGGTTGCTTTGAAAGAACATTTAGAAATCAATACTGAAAAACCTAAAGCTGTTCCTTTCACGGTAATAGGGGAAGACACATATGTTGGTTTTAACCAAAGTATTGGTGATAAAATGGAGGAGAGTATTCTAACTTATTCTTATCAATCGTATGAGGATAAAGCGGGTGTGTTTTTAGGGCTTTACGAGGAATTATCGCAAGGGGAAGATTTGAAAACAAATGAGGAAGTAGAAGAAAAGCAGGAAGAGGTAAAAATCGAGAACGCCAAAGAAGAACAAAAGGAAAAAGTCTGGATTCCGTTACTTATTGTTGCGGGTGTTTCGTTATTGTGTATTTCGATAGTGGGTATTCTATATTATAGAAAAAAGGTTAAATAATTGATAATTTAGAAAAATATAGGAGAAAAAATATGAAAAAGGCACTCATAGTAATTCTTTCTATTGTTTTAGTAATCATTGTATTAGTAGGACTTAGATGGAGTTTTTATAAAAGCGAAGAACTTGCTCCTGAAGATAATGTAGATAAAGGTGAAGAAGTCTTAACTATAGATGAAAAGGCAAAAAAACAATTAGAGGGCATGAGTTTGGATGAGAAAATAGGGCA
>CANRHM010000092.1 GCA_947630415.1 uncultured Bacilli bacterium
AATTAAAATGGGGAAGTGAAAAGGTTAATACGACGGTAGGAGCAGAATATACTTATAAAGATCCAAATGCTTCTACTCCTCCAGTAGAGACTCCTATAAATAATACCGTACCAGAATCTTTAGATGATGCTGAATTATTGGATGCAACAAATACGTTACCTAAAGTGGATGCAAATGTGTCAACAAATGTAAACCAAGGTGTAAATCAAGTTGTTAATACAGTTCCAAATAATTCTCCTACCCCTGAAATGGTGGAGCAAGTTCCACCTAAAGTAGAAGAACCTCCAAAAATGGAAACAGTTGCTCCACTTACAGCACAGCAAGAATCACCTTCTTTGGCAGAGTTTACTCAAACATCCAATCCAGAAACACAAGAGACTCCTTCGATTGAGTTACCAGAACCTAAGGTAGATATAGAAGAAGAACCGCCTAAAAAAGGAAAGGCTAAAACGATTTTACTTGTTTTACTTTTTATCTTCTTACTAGCGTTTGTCCTTTATCTACCTGATATTTCATCTTATATTAGGTTAGCCATGTCAAAGGAGAAAGTACCTACTACTACACCAAGTCCTAGTCCAACAGAAAATATTACGCCAAATGTTCCAACTCTAACGCTTCCATTTACGCTAGAACAAATTAGTGCTGCTTTTACTGAAGATGAAAGAGTACAGACTTTAATAAAGAGTGACGATAGTACGACGATTACTTCCCATGTTCAAGATAACACCTTAACGATTACCTATAAATCATCTAATTTAGGAGTGGATTCGACTTCTACTTATACCTTAGAAGAAGATGTTCTATCGAGTACTAATGCAGATAAAACGACGCTTGCTATTTTAGTCGATGTCATTAGTGTACTTGAAGGAAATGCGAAAGGCGCAACGGACTTCTATTTCACCCAAGATATGTCTTCTTACTTATTAGAAACCGATGGTATTGCCTTATCTCCTAATAGTGATGAAACATATCAAGTACAAATAAAACTAACTCAAACCATGAATGTAAATAGTACTCCGACTTCGAATTTAACGAATCAAGATTTAGAAAGTTATACCGAAGAATTAAATAAAAACGATGCTTCCTTATCCCTTCCTAAAGGAGATGTGCTTCTTCTAAAACAACCTACCAATAGTAATTACTTATTGTATATTGGTGAAAAGAATAGTTTAGGGGATGCCTCTTATCAAACTTTACTTACCGTAGTGGGATTCTATTTAGGAAATGAACTATCTTCTTTCCAAGCAGCCTATCCATCCATTACAGAGCAAGAAGTAACTTCTGGAAATGTAAAAGTCTCAATCGTAGGAGAAGATGAAATCATGAATACCTTCAATGCTTTAGGAAGTTATCAAGTTTTAAAAATAGAAATTACGAAATAAGTGGCGTGTCCACTTTTTTTCTTGTCTTTTTAATAGTTCTATAGTAAGATAAAACGTACTTAAGAAAAGATCTTGTTAGGGGAATCGGTATGAAAATAACAACTTATACTACAGAACATTATTATTTAAATATAAAAGGAGAGAACTATCATTTAGGACCATCTTCGATTGATCCTATTTTTGCTATTGATGAGGGCGTACATTTAAATCCTTTAGCCCATGATGAAGCTAGTTGGATATATGATCAAATTAAAGATCGCGTAGAAGATACGAACTTTCACAAAGTAAGTTATGATGATAACAAAAATACCCTTACGATTATACAAAGAAAATTTAATAGAAAAATTGACCAAATACAAGAATATAGAGTTAATTATCACTTTATTCCTATTCGAAGGGAAGAGGATCAAAAAGCATTTGAACTACTTCTTCAAGATCAATATTTGAATAGGGATTTAGAAAAGGCTGAAAAAACTTATTTTATAGATCAGATTCAAAGTTTTAAGATAGAACAAGAGATTGAGGGGATTAACGAACCTTTTGTAAAACGAAAAAAACTAGAAGAAATACTTGCTCTTCAGCAAACAAAACAAAAAATGATCGATGAATTAGAAATGAATGAATATGAAGATTTAGTTATACACATCAAAGAGGGAAGAAGAGAAAAAATGGCTTCTATAATTGCTAAATTTTTATGTCATTGCCCTTGGATAGTACCTTTTCTTACACTTGTTATTTCTCCTTTTTTGGAAGACTATCCCATTACGCTTTCCAGTCTTCCTGCTCTTATCATAGGTGTTCTCTCGATGGTAATTATTTATGAAGTAAAACTTCCTTATAAAGTTAAGTCAGGATTATATCACCTCATGAATAAATGTTTTCCTCTTGAAAAAGGAAAGAAGAAACACAAGATAAAAACGTATGCTAAAAAGGATACTTATAATCCTCTTTTAACCGAAAAAGAAAAGAAATTAAAAGCCGATATTCTTCTTCAAAAAATCTATGAAGAAATAGTAGAATTAGAAGAAGAGCCGTATCCCAAATGTCATATAGAAGCGGTAAAATTACAACAACTAGCACATAAAAGAGCAAAATGGTTGAAAAAGCATCCTGATAAAAGAGATATTTTATTAGAAAATGATCCTTTTGGTACCCAATTAAAAGAAATTACTACTACTATGAGAACAAAAAAAGATTATTATGAAAGAGAAATAGGGGATACGTTTACCTTAGATCGCATTGATGAAATAGTTTCTTCTCCTCATTTAGAAGTAGAACTTCCTACCTATGATCAAGAAAAAATTCTTTTAAGAAAGAAATAGACCTTGTCCCTATTTCTTTCTTTTTGTATAATGAAGATGGAGATCTTTATGAAGAAAAATATTTATAGTATTACATTTATGGTGCTCATCATTGATTTATTTTTAAAGCAAATTGTTTTAAATAATGTGAAAAGTCTACCTTTAACGGTTATTCCTTCTTTTTTCTCTATTTCTTATGTAGAAAATACAGGGGGAGCGTGGGGGATTCTAGGAAATAGTACCTGGATTTTAACTTTGCTTAGCGTACTAGTGGTAATTCTTTTGAATCAATATCTATTAAAAAAAGAAAAATATACCAAGTTAGAAGTGATTTCTTATGGCCTATTTATGGGAGGACTTTTAGGTAATTTAGTCGATCGTTTAGTTTATGGTCATGTAATTGATTACTTAGATTTTACGATTTTTTCGTACTCCTATCCTGTATTTAATGTAGCCGATATTGCTTTGGTAGTAGGCGTTTTTCTTCTAGTAATCGAACTGATAAGGAGCGAAAGAAATGAAAGTAAAAGTAGAAAAAAATGAAGGAACAAGACTAGATCAATATCTATCTTTAACGTTAGAAGAAAGTAGAAGCAAAGTACAAAATCAAATTAGGGAAGGGCATGTTTTAGTAAACGGCAAAAAAGAGAAGAGTAGTTATCTAGTCCAATTAGAAGATGAAATTGAAGTAGAAGAAGTCATAGAAGAAAGTAGTCTTACTCCTGAAGATATTCCACTCGAAGTGGTCTATGAAGATGATGACTTATTAATTATCAACAAAAAAAGTGGAATGGTTGTACATCCTGCTCCAGGGAATTATCATGGTACCTTAGTCAATGCATTACTTTATCGTTTTTCCTTAAGTCAAAAAGATCCTATGCGTCCTGGAATTGTGCACCGTCTAGATAAAGATACGAGTGGTCTCATGATGGTGGCTAAAAGTGATAAGATGCACGATATTTTAGCTAATATGATTCAAAAGAAAGAAGTAAAACGTACTTATTTAGCTTTAGTCGATGGTATCATTCCGCATAGTACAGGAACCATTGATGCACCTATTGGAAGAGATCCTAGTAACAGAGAAAAAATGAAAGTAACGGATGAAAATAGTAAAAATGCAGTTACTCATTTTAAAGTCTTAAAAAGATTTCCTAAAGTAAATCAAACTTTAATCGAATGTGTTTTGGAAACAGGAAGAACCCATCAAATAAGAGTACATCTATCTTATATCGGTTATCCTATTTACAATGATCCAGTGTATGGCAAAAGAAAGAATACCACTTCCTTTGGACAATTTTTACATTCTAAGAGCATTCGCTTTATTCATCCTTTTACGAAAAAAGAAATCTTTTTCGAAGTAGAACCGCCCAAAGAATTTCAAGATTATTTAAAAGGGATAGAAGAGTAGACAAATATCGACACTTAATTCTATTTCTTTTTGCTATATTATTGACGAAAGTCTTGTTTTTATATTAAAATAAAGATAATAAAGGAAGTGTAGCAAATGAAAATAAAGAATAGACAACAAGTAGCTTTGCTTTTGTTTTTATTAGGAATGATTTGTCTATTATCAGGAACAAGTTATGCTTTTTATGAAGTAGCATATATGGGACAAACAGAAAATAAACTAGAGGCAGGAAGTTTTGCTATTGCTTTTGGTAACAATACCCCTGCTATATCATTAACGAATACTTATCCGATGAGTGATGATGAAGGATTAAATACAAATCCTTTCACTTTTTCGGTTACCAACGATGGAACGCTTACTTCAAAATATCAAGTGAGCATTGTAGAAGATAGCCATAATACCTTAAATAGATCGTATTTAAAGTATAGTTTAAAGACCAATGAAGAGGCCACTTCTAGTCCACAAGTATTAAATAATTTAGTGTTGGTTGAAAATAAGGAGTTAGAGCCCGAACATACAGATACTTATGAATTAAGAGTTTGGTTAAAACAAGATGCTCCAAATGAAGTAATGAATTTGGAGTGGCGCGGTAAAGTACAATTAGTAGCCCACGATGATAGTGTCATAACCATTGAAGATCATATTGCTCCAACTATTGAACTTGAAGGAGCGTCTGTTATGACTGTTCATCAAGGAGCAAGAACATTTACAGATCCAGGTGTAAAACAAGTAACGGATAATGTTGATGAAACAATTGATGTTAGTAATGTTACTAAGCGTTATGAGTTCTATGATGGAAGTAACCTAACTTCCGCTAGTGGTGTTGATACTACTCGTGAAGGTGTTTATGTGATTTATTATGAGGCATTAGATTCGAAAAGTAATAAAGGGGTAGCAGCAAGAACCGTAAATGTAGTACAAGTCAATGAAAGTGCTCCAACGATTACGCTAATAGGACAAGATCCAGTAACTATCGATCAAGGAGAACCATATGTAGATGAAGGAGCAACCGCACAAGATCAATTAGGAAATGATTTAACCAATCAAATTATAGTTCTTCATTCAATAAACACCAATTCTACAGAAACACAAATTGTAAAATACTTTGTAATCGATAAAGATGGAAACATAGGTGGAAATACTAGAACTATAAATATTAATCCTAAAAAGGTTTTATATAAAGATGAAAGTGGAGCAAGTGTTCCAAATTTAGTACAAGGAATGATACCAGTAAAATGGGATACCGAAAAGAATTCATGGGTAAAAGCCGATATATATGATAATTGGTATGATTATACAGGGCAAAAGTGGGCGAATGCAGTAACAATAGCAACAGCAGAAAAAAGACAAACTTATATGACTGCAGAAGCA
>CANRHM010000093.1 GCA_947630415.1 uncultured Bacilli bacterium
GTGACGGCACGGTAACGTATGCCAATGTGGTTAACTGTAACCAAGCCTATGGTGGTGGCGGAGGCTACTACGGAGGTGGTGGAGGAGTAAGTGGTAATCCTTCATCCAACTCAGGAAGTAGTTGTACCATTCAAGGATTAAGTGGCGGAGGCTCTTCGTTCATCTCTGGTTATGCAGGCGTTAATGCCATTACCTCGAGTAGCACCATTACGCCTTCTAACAATACGCTTCATTATTCCAATAAATATTTTATAAATGGCATCATGCAAGCAGGCGTCAATGTTGGAGATGGAAAAGCGGAAATTCATTATCGTGGTTCTTCCTACAATAAAAAAAATAATCAGTTAGAAAATGTACGTTATATACAAGATTGTATCAATGGTTCTTCGCTTAGTACCGAAAACAAATGGGTTGAACTACAAGCTATTTCTGAAGGACGAAATATTGCTTACAACAAAACAGTTTCGGCATCCTTTACAGTCAATACCAATTTGCAATTAATCACCAACGGAAACATCGAAACAGCAACCAATGAGATTGTTAAAGCCAATGGAACCGGAAATCAATGCATTATTGTCGATTTAGGAAGTACCTACAATTTGGATGAAGTAGCCGTATGGCATGATTACAGTAATAATCCAACTTATAATAATCATACTTTAAGTGTCTCCACCAATAAAAGCACCTGGACTCCTATAATCACTAATCAAAACGTAAGTGAAACTTCGACGGGTATTCATTTTAATGCTTATTAAAACATCTTCTTAGGAAGACGTTTTTTTGACGAAAAATAAAAAAATTAGCACTCATATATTGACAAGTGCTAAGCATACTATTATAATGAAGTTAGCACTTGAAAAAGAATAGTGCTAGGAGGTTCAAAAGTGTTAACTGAACGTCAAAATGAAATTTTAAAATTGATTGTACTCGAATATATTAAATTAGCACATCCGGTAAGTTCTAACCTTATTTGTGATACGATTCATTGTTCTAGTGCCACGGTACGAAGCGAAATGGCTTCCCTTGAAGAGATGGGACTACTTGAAAAGACACATACTTCGTCAGGTCGTATTCCATCTGAAAAAGGATACCGTTACTATGTCGATCATTTGATGAAAGCGAAAGAAATTACCGGCGAAGATATGTTGAAGTTGCAAACGGTTTTTCAAAATCAAAACTTAGCGTTATCCGAGTGCCTCACCCAAAGTCTTGAGCTTATTTCCGATATGACTTCGTATACGTCTATTGTACTTGGAAAGAAGTCACATGAAAACAAATTAAAAGAGATTAGTGTGGTACCAATTAAGGATAGCCATATGATAGTGATTGTCATCACCGATCAAGGACATGTGGAACATAAAGATGTCGAACTTCCGAATATTTCTCAAGAGGAGATTAAAAAGACGGTTTCTCTTATCAATGATTTAATTGTGGGAACGCCGATTGATGAAGTAAGTAGTAAACTAGAGTTTGAAATCAAACCAATTATTTCTCGTTATGTCAAAGAACACGAATTAATCTACAACACGTTCTATAACGTTTTCCGTGATTTTACTAATAAGAACATTAACATTGTAGGAAAAGATCACATTCTAGAACAACCGGAGTTTAATAGCATTGATAAAGTAAAAGATTTATTTTCCAAAATCGATGATAAACACTTGGTTGATAAGATTGAAAGTGATAATCAAAACATCAGTATTTACATCGGCAAAGAAAATAAAATCGATAATGATGTAACCGTCATTCAAACCCCTTATAAGACCGAAAGTGAAGAAGGAACCATTGCGATTGTAGGACCTAAACGAATGGACTATGACCGTGTGGTAACCTTACTCGAATATATTAAGGAAAACATCGAAGAAAAGAAAGAAGGAGAATAGATGAAAAAAGAAGCTAAAGAACAAACACAAGAAGAAGTAAAAAGAGAAAAGAAAAAGAAAAATCCGGAGCAAGAGAAAATTGCTTCTCTAGAACAAGATATTGAAAAATTAAATAACGATATCCTGTTAGTGAAAGCCGAAATGCAAAATTATCGAAAGCGAAAAGATGAAGAGACCGCGAACTTATTAAAGTATGCCAATCAAGATTTAATGCTTGAATTAATTGGTATCATGGATAATTTTGAACGCGCCATTAAGTTAGATGATAATGATTTAACCGATGAATTATCCAAGTTCCTTGCAGGATTCAAAATGATGTATGCTCAGTTAGTTGAAATCATGCAAAAATATGGCCTTGAAGAAATTGAGGCGTTAGGAAAAGATTTTGATCCAACTTGCATGGAAGCCTTGATGGTCGATAGTGACGAGAAAAAAGAAAATAATACCGTACTCGATGTGCTAATGAAAGGATACCGCTTAAAGGACCGTGTTATTAGACCTTGTCGAGTAAAAGTCAATCAAATAGAAAATAATGAAAATAAAGGAGAAGATAAAGATGAGTAAAATTATAGGTATTGATTTAGGTACCACCAATAGTTGTGTGGCTGTTTTGGAAGCAGGTAATGCAACCGTTATTCCAAACCCAGAAGGAGCAAGAACGACTCCTTCCGTTGTAGCATTCAAACCCAATGGTGAAAGAGTGGTAGGTGAAGCTGCCAAACGTCAAGCATTAACCAACAAAAATACGGTTTCTTCGATTAAGCGTCAAATGGGAACCGATTATAAAGCCGATATTGACGGAAAGAAATATACACCAGAAGAGATTTCTGCCATGATTCTATCTTATTTAAAAGATTATGCCGAAAGTTATTTAGGTGAAAAAGTAGACAAAGCCGTTATCACCGTTCCTGCTTACTTTAACGATAGCCAACGTCAAGCAACCAAGAATGCAGGTAAAATTGCAGGACTTGAAGTAGAACGTATCATCAACGAACCAACGGCGGCTGCCCTTGCTTATGGACTTGATAAACAAGATAAAAACCAAACGATTTTAGTATACGACTTAGGAGGAGGTACCTTCGATGTATCGATCCTTGAATTAGGAGACGGTGTATTCGAAGTTAAATCCACTTCTGGAAATAATAAATTAGGTGGAGACGATTTTGATAATCGTATCATGGATTACCTAGTTACCGAATTTAAGAAAGAAAATGGTGTTGACTTAACAAAAGATAAACTTGCTATGCAACGTTTAAAAGAGATTTCTGAGAAAGCGAAAAAAGATCTATCGGGAATGACTTCTACCCAAGTTTCAGCACCATTTATCTCTCAAGGAGAAAATGGTCCATTACACTTAGATATGACCCTAACAAGAGCTAAATTTGAAGAATTAATTTCCGATTTAGTAGATTCTACCTTGGAGCCTGTTCGTAAAGCCCTAAAAGATGCTGGCATCAAAGCAAGTGACTTGGATAAAGTTATCTTAGTTGGAGGTTCAACTCGTATTCCAATGGTTTATGATTTAGTTAAGAAAGAATTAGGACATGAACCATCTCGTGAAGTGAACCCAGATGAAGTAGTAGCCATGGGTGCCGCTATTCAAGGTGGTGTATTAACAGGAGACGTAAACGACATCGTTTTACTTGATGTTACACCATTATCCCTTGGAATTGAAACCATGGGTGGCGTAATGACTACATTAATTCCTAAGAATACAACGATTCCAACATCGAAATCACAAATCTTTTCAACTGCTGCCGATAATCAACCTGCCGTTGATATCCATGTTCTTCAAGGAGAACGTTCGATGGCTGCCGATAATAAGACCTTAGGAAACTTCCAATTAACAGGAATTCCTGCTGCCCCTCGTGGTGTACCTCAAATCGAAGTTAAATTCGATATAGATGCGAATGGAATTGTTCATGTAACCGCTAAAGATTTAGGTACCAACAAAGAACAATCCATTACGATTACATCTAGCACCAACCTTTCAGATGAAGAAGTAGAACGTATGATGAAAGAAGCAGAAGCTAATAAAGAAGCCGACAAAAAACGTAAAGAAGAAGCTGATCTTAAGAACGATGCTGAACAACTTGTCTTCCAAACCGAAAAATCACTTAAAGAATTAGGTGATAAGGCCGATAAGAGTGAAGTAGAAAAAGCAGAAGGTCAAATTAAAGACTTAAAAGAAGCACTTGAAAAAGGCGACATCGAAGATATTCGTAAGAAGAAAGATGCCCTTCAAGAAACCGCTATGGCGATTGCTACTAAGGTATATGAAAACGTTCAAAAAGAACAACAAGCAGCTAATGCATCAAATGATAACAATAATAACGATAATGATGTAAAAGATGCGGAATACGAAGAAAAATAATAAAAGAAAGTCCCAAACTTTTAGAGCTTGGGCTTCCTTATGTTAATGAGGATGTGACGCAATGAATAAAAAAGATTATTATGAAGTCTTAGGACTTTCTAAAAGTGCAACACAAGATGAAATTAAAAGTGCGTATCGTAAATTAGCTAAAAAATACCATCCTGATATATCTAAAGAACCGGATGCTGAAGCAAAGTTCAAAGAAGTACAAGAAGCTTATGCGGTTTTGAGTGATGAAAATAAGCGGAAACAATACGATCAATTTGGTCATGCTGCCTTCGATCAAATGAATGGAGCAGGAGGCTTTAGTGGGGGTTTCTCTGGTTTTGGTGGATTTGATGATGTTGACTTAGGGGATATTTTTGGTAGCATGTTTGGTTCCTCTTTTGGCTTTGGTCGTGATACCACTTCAAGAAGAGAACGGGGAAGCGATTCCATTCTTAGAATGCATTTGTCCTTTGATGAAGCGGTCTTTGGATGCGATAAAGAAATTACGATTGATGTATCGGAAGAGTGTGAAGACTGTGATGGTAAAGGAGGTCATGGTGAAAAAACGTGTCCTGACTGTCATGGAAGTGGAACGATTACCCAAGAACAAAGAACGATTTTAGGTTCCTTCTTAACGAAGACCACTTGTACTACTTGTAATGGAAAAGGAAAAGTCTATGAGCGGACCTGTTCTACTTGTCGCGGAAGAGGAATCGTAAAAAAGACCAAGACTTTAGTGGTTAAAGTTCCATCCGGAGTCGATAATGGAAATCAATTAAGACTAGCGGGTAAAGGAAATGCAGGACGAAATGGGGGACCTAACGGAGACCTTTACATCGAGTTTAGTGTTGATACTCATCCTTTCTATATTCGTGATAACGATGACATTCATTTGGAAGTACCACTTACTTTAAGTGAAGCGATATTAGGTTGTAAAAAGGAAATTCCAACGCTTTATGGAAATGTAACCGTAAATATTCCAGCCGGTACTTCAAATGGCGATAAACAACGTTTAAGAGGTAAAGGAATCGATAATAAATCGAGTAGGCACAAAGGAGATATGTACATCATTATGAAAGTCATCATTCCACAAAGATTATCGCAAGATCAAAAGAAATTAATCGAAGAACTTGCTAAAACCGATTTAGAAGATGGAACGATTCGTAAATTTAATCAATTTGTAGAAAAGAATTAAATCCTTTAAAACGAGGATT
>CANRHM010000094.1 GCA_947630415.1 uncultured Bacilli bacterium
AGCTTCAAAGTCTTTAGAAGCATCAATAAACAAAATATTATCTTCATGTTCTCTACATTTTTTAAAAACTAAAATACATGTTGGAATACTTGTACCATAGAATATATTTGCTGGTAATCCAATTACAGCATCCAAATAATTTTTATTTTTAATTAAATATTTTCTTATAATTCCTTCACTGGCACCTCTAAATAATACTCCATGAGGTAATACAACAGCCATAGTACCATTATCAGATAATTGATATATCATATGTTGAATAAATGCAAAATCTGCTTTTGATTTAGGTGCTAACTTACCATAAGCACTAAATCTCTCATCCTCACTAAATTTAGGATCTGCACTCCATTTTGCTGAGTATGGAGGATTTGCCACAACAGCATCAAATTTCATATCAATATGCCTAGGTCTTTCAAGAGTATCGTCATTTTTAATATCAAAGTGTTTAAAAGATACACCATGAAGTAACATATTCATCCTAGCTAAGTTATATGTTGTTGAATTAAATTCTTGCCCATAAAAAGAGGTTACTTTAGTTTCTTTACCTACTCGCAATAAAAGAGAACCCGATCCACAAGTAGGGTCATAAACATTTTGTAATTTACTCTTATTAATAGTAACCAATTTAGCAAGTATTCTCGATACTTGTTGAGGTGTGTTAAATTCTCCTGCTTTCTTTCCAGCTGATGCTGCAAACTTAGAGATTAAATATTCATAAGCATCCCCTAAAATATCAATTTCAGCATCTTCATAATGAAAATCAATATCATTTATTTTTAACATAATAGTAGAAATCAATCTACTTCTTTCTGCTTCTCCTCTACCAAGCTTTGAATTGTTTAAATCCATATCTTCAAAAAGATTTTCAAAATCATCTTCAGATTCATTCCCTAAAGTTGATTCAGAAATTATATTAACCGCCTTTGCTAACATTGATATATCAAATTTACCAGTCTTAATCTTGTCAATTAAGGTACTCCATAAATAATCAGCATCAATATAATACCCTATATTAGAATCATTTATTAGATATTTCTTTAACTCTTCTCTATACTTCTCTTTACCCCACGCTTCAAAATACGTTAAATGATCCTCTTCTAATAAATTTTTCTCAGCATAACTTACTAAATTTTCAGACAAATAACGATAAAAAATCAAACCTAAAATATAATTTTTAAAATCGTTTGCATCCATATTGCCTCTTAAATCATTAGCAATACTCCATAATTGTTTTTGCAATTCAGCTTGTTGTGATTGTTGTTTCTCTTCTCTTGACATTCTTTATTTCTCCTTTTCTTATCTTACTGTTTATAAATATTTTTTTAATAAATTTTTAATAAACATTTTAACATTATCCATTAAAGCTATTTTCTTTAAGAATGGAGCTTTGATTGAACTACCAATTAATTCATCAGGAAATATACCACTATACTCAAATTCATTTATAATAGTTTGTAATGTTTCTAAATCTATTTCATTTGTTTTTGCAAATTCTTCTATTTCTTTTTGTCTTTCACGGTTCATATGGTTAACTAATGCTTCATCAATCGAGTCTTCTTCTTTTAACACTGGAAGTATTGAATTTAAGAAACTCTTTATTAAATCAGCTTTCAAGAATAACTCATCATCAGTTATATTAGTTAATTTACTTTCAATATCAGCAATATCTTTTTGCTTTTGCTTTTCATCACTTAAATCAATATTTCTAATTAAATTCAAAATATATGATACATTTATTTTATCTGTTTGGATTAGCTCTAATGAAAACGTTACATCATTTAAAATAGAACTTTTTTCTTTATCATTAGAAATTTTTCTATATAACTCATAATATTTACTTTTATAATCCTCAAATATTTGAGTATTTATCATAGAATCAGAGTTATCTAAATCAAATTGATTAAAAGTTTTTAGGCTAACCAATAATCTAGCGACTTCTCTAAATGCAATAATGAATTCCTTTATATCTTCTTCGTTTTCTAACGAATCTACACTTTCTACAACAGGAGTAATTGTTAACAAACGTTCCACTGCTTTATGAAACTTTTCTAAATATGTTTCATAAGGAGCCATAATAACAGTATCTATACTATCCGTTTGAGAGAATAATTTTACTGCTTCATCAACACTAACTTTAGTAGTTCTATAACACACAATATTACCAAAAGGTTTGGTATCAGTTTCAACTCTATTAGTCCTTGAAAATGCTTGGATAAGATCATGATATTTAAGCGATTTATCAACATATAGAGTATTTAATCTTCTAGCATCAAATCCTGTAAGTAACATATTAACCACTATAACAATATCTATCTCAGTATTTTTAATTTTTTTACAAATATCTCTAAAATAAGAATCAAAAATATGTGAAGAAAAATTTGTTTTATACATTTTGTTATAATCATCAATTATTCTATCTAACGCTTCTCTAGAATGCTCGGGATTTTTATCTAAATCTTCATTAACTCCATATGTAAATATTGCTCCAATTTTTAAGTCAGATTTTAGAGATTTAAAGGTATCATAATATTTTATTAACATAGGTATTGACGAAACAGTAAATAAAGCATTATATTTTCTATCTCTAGTTTTTATATTATGATGTTTTATAATATCTTGAGCAATCATTGATATTCTATCATTATCCATAAATACTTCTTCAGTATCTATACCTTCAATAAAAATATCTTCTTCAGGAATATTTTTTACTTCTACAAATTTTACATAATCAACTGAAAACCCCAAAACATTTTCATCTTTTATTGCATCTTTTATTAAATATGTATGTAAACATTTTTCAAAAATATCTGCTGTGCTTCTTCCATCTTGTGATGGATTTTCCTTAAATCTAGGAGTACCTGTAAAGCCAAAATATTGCGCTTTGCTAAATGTTTTTGATATTTGCCTATGCATTTCTCCAAATTGTGATCTATGACACTCATCAATAATAAAAACAGTTTTTAAATCCTTATATTTATCCATTATAGTAGAATATTTAGGATTTGAACAAGCATTAGCCATTTTTTGAATTGTAGTAACAATTAAAGGCTTAGTACTATCCTTAATTTGTTGAATTAACTTATCTGTTTGATTTGTCATATCAACACAACCAGGTTCAAACTTATTAAATTCATCTAATGTTTGTTTATCTAAATCTTTTCTGTCAACTAAGAAAAAAACTTGATTAATAGATGGTTCTAACGCAAGAATTTGACTAGTTTTAAACGAAGTAATTGTTTTCCCAGAACCAGTAGTGTGCCATACATATCCATTGTTATTAGTATCTAATGCCCTAGATACTATATTTTCAACAGCATAAACTTGATATGGACGCATAACTAACAACATTTTTTCAGTCTCATTCATAATCATATACCTAGCTATCATTTTACCAATATGACATCTATCTAAAAAGAATAAACAAAATTGTTCTAAATTAGTTATTCTATCGTTATTAACATCCGTCCAATAAAAAGTATAACCATAATTAAGTTCTTGATCTCCATTGGCGAAGTATTTTGTTTCTACACCATTACTAATTACAAAAATTTGAATAAACTTATATAGTCCTAAATATGAATGTCTTTTGTATCTTTTAATTTGATTAAAAGCTTCTTTCATATCTATTCCTCTTCGCTTTAATTCAATTTGAACTAAAGGAAGACCATTAATTAAAATTGTAACATCATACCGATTAGTATATTTTCCTTCAACCGTCGTTTGATGGGTTACTTGAAAATTATTTCTACACCAATCTTTAGTATTGAATAACTCTATATAAACAATAGAGCCATCATCTCTTTGAATATCATGTTTTTGTCTTAATTCCTTAGCTGATTGGAAGATACCTTTACCAGATATCTTAACCATCAATCTTTCAAATTCCTTATCAGATAATTCTTTCCCTTTTAATTCTATTTTATTATGCTTATTTACTTGTTCTCTAAAATTTTTTTCTAATGAATTAACGTCTTCAATTTGTACTTGTTCATAACCCTGTTTAACAAGTTGATCAATCATTTTATTTTCTAATTTTGCTTCACTCTCATAACTACCCATATTACACCAACTTCTATAAAACTACAACATAATTATATCATTTTTATAAATATAAATAAACTTATAAAAGTTAAGATCAATTAAATATCTTTAAAATATCATTATAGATGTTTTTTAAAATTTTTTATTCTTCCTTTAATTTATTAATTTGTCTATTTAATAAAATACATAACTTATTAATTCTAGTATCGGAATATCCCGTTAAATATTGATATTTATGTAATAGTTCATCAAACCATTCCACTATACCATCTAACTTAGATATATCTATTCTTTTTATATTCTTAACTACTTTTATTATTTCATCAAAAGGTTTTACCTCATAGAAAAATCTACCATTACCAGAAATATGCACTTCTTCATTATCAAAATACTCCATATTTAAACTTTGTCCATTATCAAATATTGGAGCTACATCAATCCATTCTAAAGTATTAACATCTCTTATAATACCAAAGTTATTTAAGTGTCTATCTTCATTCATAATTAAAAAATCTAGAATATACATATTTTCTACTTTTTCTCTAACGTCATCTATACCATTATCTTCTAATTTTTTAATATATTCTTCATAATCTTCTACGCTATCATGTCTTTCCATATCATTTATAATTTGATGACAAGTTACAAATTCTGTATCTTTATTTATAAAACAAGGACATTTAGATACTACCATATCTTTATATGTATCTAATGTATATTCTACATGAGTAAAACCTAATCTTTTACATATTTCACTAGCTAGCACTTCATTAAAAGGTTGTAGTGTTTCATTCTTATAACCACCCTTTAATAAGTATCTTATACCATTATCTATAATCCAAGCTTTTTTAAGCATTCCATCCGTCGTATTATTAGGAGTTCTTAATGAACTTTCTTTAGTTATTGTTTTACTATTATTTGATAATGATGCTTCCATAAATTCTGCATAATCAAAATCATTATCAAAGAAATTAATATCATCATAAGAAATATTACTACCTTCTGGTTTTAACCAATATTGGTCAGACAAAGACAATCCAAAAGCTTTATCTAATAATTCATAAGGTGCTGTTATATTAAGTCTATGCAACAATAAATCTAATTTATCACGCCATGAAGGAATTCCTCTTCCTTTAAACCATTCACTTAAATTAGTTCTAAAAATTGTATCATTAATATCATTTTCAATATAAAAGTTTTTTAAAATATATTGTGCATAATTAATATCTTTAACTTCATATATTTTAGTAAAAACACTAGTTGCTGAATCATATTCTGCTACTAATACTTTAGTATATTTATTCATTAATGTACATTTCATACCAACACCACCGCTCCAGGATCATTACCACCATGTGCAGGAATAGGAAAAGTCCAAAAATATCATTATTTCTTAAAATTCAATGTTCCA
>CANRHM010000095.1 GCA_947630415.1 uncultured Bacilli bacterium
TAGGAGTAATATTATAATAAATTGAGAGGGTTCTCTTTTTGTAATGGTTTATTGCAAAAGATAGCTAACAAAAACTGTGCTTGCAAAGGGCACAGTTTTGTGTTATAATGTATTTGTCAAGGAAACTTGCATAAAATAAAAAAAAGGATACATTTGATTGCTCGAATCAGATGTTATCCCTTATGGATTGCATCTGAAATCAACGAATGTTGAGATCAGATGCTTTTGCTATTTTAGGAGTAAAACAATTACAACTAAGAATAGGAGTAATATTATAATAAATTGAGAAATTTCTCGCTTTGTCATAAAACCACCACCTTTCTTTTATCAAAAGATAAAAAGAAAGGGAAAGCATCTGATATATTTCAAATGTATCCATAAAATAGTATACCAAACGTTTGTTTATAAAGCAATAAGTTTTTGTCATAAAATTATAAAAAGTATTTGGGTATAAATTATCATCTCCTTCATATGATGAAATGAAGGAGATTATACTATGGAAGAATACCGTTCTATTGAAGAATATCGAAAAAAGAAGAAACAAAATCAAGTAAAAAATGAAGAAGCAAGACCTTTTAAAAAATATGTGATTTCTTTTTGTAGTAGAGTATTACTATCTGTGATTCTCTTTTTAGTAGCTTTAATCGGATGTAAAAATACCAACGTTAAAAACTTTATTAATGAGCAGGTGTACCATACGAATATTCAGTTTGCCTCTCTTAAAGAATGGTATCAAAAAAATATAGGCGATATTATTCCGTTGGATAACAAAATACCGGATACTGCACCTGTATTTAGTGAACAATTAGTTTATCAGTCTAAAAACATATATAAAGAAGGGGTTTCTTTAAAGGTAGGGAACAATTACTTAGTACCCGTACTAGAAAGTGGAATTATTGTCTATTTAGGAGAAAAAGAAGGGTATGGGAATACGGTAGTCATTCAACAAGTAAATGGCATAGATTTATGGTATTCCAATATTACAACAGGAGAATTAAAATTATACGATTATGTAGAAAAGGGAAGTCTTTTAGGAGAATCGATTACGGATGAAGTCTATTTAGTATTTGAAAAAGAAGGAGAGTTCTTAAATTATCAAGACTATTTGGAATAAAATTGAAATCGATAAAACGACTTTTCTTTTTCTTTTGTTAATTATTTTAACTGGGATGTTTCGTTCTTTTATACTTTTTGCATCCCTTTTAGTGATGCATGAATTAGGTCATTTTTTAACCGGACATTTTCTAGGATGGAAACTAGATAAGATTTATTTTTATCCTTATGGAGGCGTTTCCAAGTTTAATCATAAGATGAATGTTCCTCTTTGGGAAGAGTTCTTAGTTTTAGTAATGGGACCTCTTAGTCAAGTCTTTTTTTATAGTTTGTTAAGTTATATTTTGGTAAGAGATCAAGATCTTTTACTTTTAAAAAATTATCATTATGGAATTCTTTTTTTTAATTTAATGCCTATTTATCCTTTAGATGGAGGAAAACTTTTTTCTTTATTTCTTGCTAAAGTATTTCCTTATAAGAAGAGTCTTATCTATACCTTTCGTATATCGGTAGTGGTGTTCGTTATTTTCTTTCTTTTTACATTGTTTCCGTTGAATATGAGTTTGTGTATGATGAGTTTTCTTTTATTATCAAAATTGATAGAAGAAATGAAAAGAGGGCCTTTTTATTATCATAAGTTTTTGATGGAACGTTATTTAGAGGATTTTTCTTTTAAGAAAAGGAAAATTATAAGGGATAAAGAAGAAATGTTTAGGGATTATAAACACTTATTTAAAAAAGGAAATAGGTATTGGACAGAACGGGAATATTTAAGAAGACAGTACGATAATTACAATTAACTGTGTAAAAATATGTAAAGTGTGTTGACTTGAGGGAACAACTATGATTATGATGAATATGTAATCTTATAATCTTAGGGGGGAAATATGTATGGATAAAGAAAAAAACATTAAAAAGATTATAACCATCGTTGTTTTAATACTTGCCGTATTAGTTGCCTTTATCGTTGTTCGTAGTTGCGATAAAGCAAAATTAGAAGAAGCACCTATTGAATCACCAACACCAACACCTAGTCCTACACCAAGTGAGGAACCGGAAGAAGAGGAACCAGTTGAACCTGTTCCATCAAGCAAACCTTCTTATAATCCGCCAGCTGTAGTAACACCAGTAGAAAATGAGGTACCTATTGAAAAAGAACCAGAGCCCGTTGTACCAGTTGAACCGGTTGAGCCAGAAGAACCTACTATCACATTAGAAGACTTAAGTGATCAGGTTACTGAAGCATTACAATTTATAGAAGGATTAGTACTTGGAAGTGATGAAAAGTTAGGAGAAAGAGTTAACTACCTAAATGAAACACTTCAAGAAGTACAAGAAAAATTAGATGAAGGAATGCTAACCGATGAAGAAATTGCATCATACTACGATGAAATTAGAAATGAAATGGAAGCTTATCAAATTCGATATGAAGAACTTTTAGAAGAAGTAACTACATTATTGGATGAGACAGAAGCCATCGAAGAGCCTTCTTTAAGAAGTATCATGGCTTGTATTGAAGCTTTAAAACAATTACCTTTAAATGAGGATACGGCTTTATTACAAGAAAGAGTAGATACATTAATTGAAGATTATCAAACAGCTTACGATGAACTTATTCAAAAACTTGAAGGTTTAGTTACGGCTCTAGAAGCTAAAGAAAGTATTACGGTTAAAGAATATCAAGAATGTCTTGATTTATTAAGACTTTTACCTTATCAAGAACAAATTGAAGAATTAACACTTCGCATTGAAGCTTTAAGTACTAAAGTAGAAGAAATTCCTGAAGTACCTATCGAACCAGTTGAGCCAGAAGATCCTACCACTCCAGAAGAAGGAGAAGGTGAAACGGTTCCTGGAGAAAATGAAGTAGAAGGGGACACGGAAGGGGAGACTGATCCAGAAGTTGTACCTGATGAAACAGAAACGGTTCCAGGTGAGGAAGAAGAAAATAAAGGTTCAGTAGAGGCTACTCCAGAACAAGATGCAACTGAAGGGAAAAACGAAACTACAGAGGATGAAGAAGAAGGAGAAGGTACTACTAATAGTGAAGCTTTACCTGCTGAATCAAAACAAGAAGTAACTTCACAAGGAGAAGCTGAAGTAACTGAATAAAAATTAAAGAGTTTTCAATTAAACTCTTTTTTTTTCGCGTTAATATTGTTATAATGTAGAAGAATAGGGTGTGTGTGATATGCTAGGTAAAATTGTTGAGATTATTGATAACATCATAACGGTACAATTATCGATTAATGTGGATAACCAAGTAAATCTAATTAATCTTCATGTCGTGTTAGAAGATAATGATACTAGAATTGTAGGAGAAATTACCGATATCGATAAGGTGAATGCGAAGATTACGATTTTGGGTGAAATCATTAATGGTGTTTTTTTACCGGGATTTTCAAAAAAACCTGCTTTTCGTTCTACAGTACGTTTAATTCGACAAGATGAACTTGCTTTAATATTGGGAAATGGAGGAGCTCTTGCCGATAAAGAAATTGCTTTCGGGTTATCGACGGTTTACCAAAATTATCACATTAATGTAGGCATTAATGCTTTCTTTAATAGCCATTTTGCTATCTTAGGTAATACCGGTAGTGGTAAATCTTTTACGGTATCAAGACTTTTACAAAATATTTTTTCGAATCCTAATTCTACGCCGGTAAGTGCTAATATTTTTATTTTTGATGCGTATGGTGAATATACGAATGCCTTTCAAAACATCAGCGGGCGTAATCCACAAGTTCACTATAAAAACTATACGACCAATACCAAATATCCCGAAGGAGAACTTTTACAAATTCCTTTATGGCTTTTAGGAACTGATGATATTGCACAGTTATTAGGGGTCACTACAGCTATGCAGTTACCGATTATCGATAAGGCTTTAAAATTAGTTACCATTTTAAAAGATAATAACCCGGATGTGGTTAAACATAAAAACAATATTATTGCAAGAGCCCTTATGGATATTTTGTTAAGTGGAAAAGAATCGGTAAAGATTAGAGACCAAGTAACCGCGGTACTTACCAACTTTAATACGTCTGAACTAAATTTGGAAAGCGAAATTAAGCAACCTGGGTATGTGCGTACGTTAAAACAATGTTTGTATGTCGACAATAGCGGTAAAATGCAAGAGATGGAAATAGTCGTTGAATTTATCAACAACTATATTACCGACGGATTAGAATTAAAAGATCCAGATGGAACGGTACCTTATACCTTACAAGATTTACAGAATGCCCTCGATTTTGCCCTTATTTCCGAAGGTGTTTTACAAAGCGATAAAGTATTCGATTATGCTAATGTGTTATCGGTTCGTCTTCGTTCCCTTATCAATAGTGAAGCTGCTAAATACTTTTCTTATCCTAAGATGATCGGAAGGGAAGAGTATATTTATAAATTGATTCAATGTGGTACAGGAGAAAAAGCACAGATTGTAAACTTCAATATTAACTATGTGGATGACCGTATGGCGAAAGCAATTACGAAAATCATTTCCAAATTTTTATTTGATTATGCAACGGAAGCAAAAGATCGTGCTTCTATGCCGTTCCACATCATTATTGAAGAAGCTCATCGTTATGTACAGAAAGACCAAGATGAAGAAATCTTAGGGTACAACATCTTTAATCGAATCACCAAAGAAGGACGTAAATATGGTGTATTACTTGGATTAATTACACAAAGACCTTCAGAACTAAGTGATACCTCGATTAGCCAGTGTTCGAATTTCATTATTCTAAGAACGCTTCATCCCAAAGATTTGGAATACATTCGAAACATGGTACCCAATATGAGTAGCGCCATTGTAGAGCAGTTAAAGACCTTGCAACCTGGAAACTGTATTGCTTTTGGAAGTGCTTTTAAAGTCCCTATTGCGATGAAAATTGAAAAACCAGATCCAGAACCATTGAGCAATAGTGCTAATATTGAAAAAGTATGGTTTGAACGACATGAAATGCCTACATTTGGTCAGGCCAATACCTTTACTACTTCTACTGTAGCTCCAGGGGCTGCAACTGGAACTCAACCTACCATCATCATCGGTAGTAGTGATAAAGTAGGTTCTTAAATACAAAAAGTATTTCTCATTTTGTAAATATGTGGTACAAT
>CANRHM010000096.1 GCA_947630415.1 uncultured Bacilli bacterium
AATGGAGCTAATCAAGTTGTAGATGGAAGTTGGATTTACAATAATAAGAGTTTTTCAGTAAAAGTAAATGTGTATGCACAGAATGAAGAAATAGGTGAACCAACTGAACCACAAGGAGAAACACAGGACGATGATTCATATGCTAATCCGCAAGATACAAGTGGAGCAAGTGTACCAAAATTGGTAACAGGAATGATACCAGTTGTGTATAATGATGTAGACCAAAGATGGGAAAAAGCAGGAACAAGTGGTTGGTATGATTATGATCAACAAAAATGGGCTAATGCAGTAACAGTAGTAGCAACGACAACATCACCAAAGGGTCATAATAGAAGTTATTACCAACAAGCAGAAGCAGGAACTCCTATATTAATGGAAGATATTAATACTATGTGGGTATGGATACCAAGATATGAGTATGATTATCAAGCATTACAAAAATTAGGATCAACACCTGGAGAAATAGATATCAAATTTATTGATACAACAAAAACAAGTTTAACAGAAACAGATAACTATAAAGTCCATCCAGCCTTTGATTTTGGAGAAGAACAATTAGATGGATTCTGGTATGGAAAGTTTGAGACAAGTAGTAAAGAACAATGCACTGCAACAAGTAATGTGGTAAATACTGCCTGTGATAAAGATAACTTTACTCCACAAATACAACCAGGAGTAACCTCTTGGAGAGGAATAAGAGTATCAACAGCTTTTACAGTATCTCAAAAAATGGTAATAGACTATGCAAATGAATATGGATTTACTGGTAATGAAATAGATACTCATATGAGTAAGAATAGTGAATGGGGAGCAGTAGCCTACCTATCCCAAAGTAAATATGGAAAATATCATGTAGATCAACAAGAAGTATATATCAATAACTGTTCTAACTGGATCACAGGAATAGCAGGAGCAACAGCAAGTGCAGAACAAGATTCAGCATGTACTAACACATATAATACTGAGGCAGGACAAAAAGCATCTACTACAGGAAACATCACAGGAGTATATGATATGAGTGGTGGAGCTGAATATGTAATGGGCGCATTAGATGATGGAAATGGTAAGCCAAGAAGTGGTTACAATACATCACAAAATTCAGGCTTCAATGGAGTATTAAATAATGGTGGACCAGTATCTGATGGAAGGACATTACCAAATGAAAAATATTATGATTTATATAGTGGAAATGCAGCTGCAACAGCATGTGGTGGAGGAGTATGTTATGGACATGCTTTATCCGAAACGGCAGGCTGGTATAGTGATTATGATACTTTTGTAACCTCTTCGTACTCGTGGTTCGTACGCGGCGGCCGCTATGATAGTGGCTCGGGTGCCGGAGTGTTCTCCTTCGACGGCTACTACGGTCACGCGTACGGCTACTACTCGTTCCGCCTAGTGCTCGTCAGTACAGGAGCGTAAGCAATTTATACTTTGCTTTTAACGAATCTTATTTATTAACTGTGTAAAAATAATTACGCAGTTTTTATGTTGAAATACGAAAACAAATGTTTTATAATAGAGATAAAAGGAGGCATTATTTATGGAGAAGAAAAGAATCATTTTTCATGTTGATGTAAATAATGCCTTTTTGTCTTGGACGGCAGTAAAGATGTTAGAGGAAGGCTCTACTTTGGATATTCGTACAATTCCTTCTGTTATTGGAGGAGACGAAGAAAATAGACATGGTATTGTCTTAGCAAAATCACCTATTGCTAAAAAGTATGGCATTAAGACGGCAGAGACCCTTTATGAAGCAAGGAGAAAATGTCCTTCGCTTAAGACTTATCCATCGGATCATGATTATTATAAGATGAAGTCTAATGAGCTTTATCAATATTTTTTAACGATTACTCCTAATGTGGAACCTTTTTCGATTGATGAAAGTTTTTTAGATATGAGTGGAATGCGTTATCTACATAAAGACTTAATTCAGTTTGCTTATGAGATGAAAGAAGAAATTAAAAAACGATTTGGATACACCGTCAATATTGGAATTGCCAATTGTAAGTTATGTGCGAAGATGGCGTCTGACTTTGAAAAACCGGATAAAGTACATACCCTTTTTGATGAAGAGATTCCAAGTAAGATGTGGCCTTTACCGGTTGAGGCTTTGTTTATGGTAGGAAAGTCTACCAGTGAGAAATTAAAACAATTAGGAATTAAAACGATTGGAGACTTGGCAAGTAAAGACTTAAATTATTTGCGTAAATACTTTAAATCCTTTGCTGTCACTTTACACGAATATGCGAATGGGATTGATAACAGTTTAGTAGGGAAGAAAAAAACAGAGAGTAAAAGTATTTCTACTACCGAGACGTTATCCACCGATGTTGTGGATAAAAACATTTTAAAAAAGATTCTTTTAAAACAAGTGGATGAAGTAGGAAGGGACTTAAGACGACAAGGCTTTTATGCGTCTACCATTGCGGTTATTTTAAGAACCAAAGACTTTGTCGATTATTCGCATCAAACGAAACTAGTAAATGCGACCAATGTGAATGAAGAAATCTATAAAACGGTTTGTCAATTACTAGATCATGTTTATAGAGGAGAACCTATTCGTCTAATTGGGGTAAGACTTGCTGATTTTACGAAAGAACGGATTAAACAAGTTTCTCTTTTTGAACGACCAAGCGATGTTGAAAATGAAAAAGTACAAAAGACCATGGATGAAATCAATGATCGTTTTGGTTCCACCAGTATAATTCCTGCTAGTCTTTTAAAACAAGAAAAAAAGATTGACAAGGATTAAATATTTTATTAATATAATAAACTATCGAAAAGAGGAAAATGATTATGGAAATGAAGAAAGATATAGATAAAGAATTAGCCGATGTAGTATCCGATGTTAAAGAAAAAAAGCAAGCACTTTTAACGGTGGTAGCAGAACTTTTAGGGTCTGGTGTTCTTTCGGTAGATGCCTTACCTATTGATTTAAAAGATAAACTTTATACTTTAACAGAAGACTTAGCTTATGATGAAAGAGATTTTGATCTTATCAAAGAAGAAATGACGCGTATGATTGATCAAAACATCGATGAGGTAGGCGAAGAATTTTATAAATTCCTAGGTGAAGTTGGCGAAAGAGAACGTGAAGATGCTACTAGGAAAGAGATTGCGGACTATTATCAAGAACGTCCTCGTCGTCTTATGATTACCGTTCGTATTGGTAAAAAGCAAAAATAAACCTATGGTAGGGGGTGTGGTAGATGACAAGTCAAGAATTAGCTGAAAAAATTAAGATACTTCAAAGTGAAATTGAAGCCTGTGACAAAGACATGGATACGTATGAAGGTAGTTATCAACAATCACTTAGTGGGCTTATTCAAGAAAAAGAAATGTTACTAGAGGAAAGAAAAAGAGTGGATCAATTGATTCGGATAAAAAAATATAGAATGCCTTTTTCTATTTTAAAAATAGCACTTACTTTGTTGTTTTCTCTTACTTTAGGAGGAATAACGATTGCTTTACCAGATGTGGTAATGAAAGCACCAATGGGTATTATTTGGTTCTTTTCTAGTCTTTTAGGAGCCGGTATTGTAATAAGCTCCATTAATCATATTATTAAAGATCATAAACAAATGGAGATTGCTTCTTTTCCTACTTTTGCCAATTTATACCAATCAGAAGATGAATTGACGAAAAAGATTAATGAACACGATGAACAAATCGAATATCGTGAAGAATGTCGTGATATGATGAAACCCTCTCAAGAGAAGAAAGCTTACCTACAAAAAGAATTAAAAAAGTATCAAAGTGAACTTGATCAATTGATGGGATTTGATGTTCGTCCTAGCGTGGAGTTAGGAAAAGCACCTATGCAAAAAAGGAGAGATTCATAATGGATAAAGAGTTACAAACTACTTTGAATGAAGGAATCCATAAATTAAAAGAACGCTCTTTGTTATCCGAAGAGATTAAAGGTCTTGTGGATATGTTAGTTCGTGAATACGATGAAGCAAGTATTTTAGATATGGCGCCTTCTAATATAGAAAGAGAATTAACTGATAAAGAAAGAGTCAAACTAGAAAAATTAGAACATCAAGGTTTGATGGCTTACTATCGCTTAGTTTGTGCTGTTGATAAAAATGAACGAAAAATGTATTTACGTACCTTAAGGGCAACGATTTTATCTTGCATTTTGGAAAGCAATGGTAAATATGGTATGCGCAATTTCCGCTATTTCTATAACAAAGCTTCTGATATGGTGGAAGGAAATACTGGAAAAAGTCTTTTATATCCCGACATGTATCAATGCGATGACTTAACGGATAATGAAAAATTAGAATTACTTCGAAAAGGTAGTATTGCTAAGACGAAAGACTTTCTATGTAAAAGAGGTTATTTGAAAGTAGAAAAACCAGGCGAAATATTCGAGGACTTAAGAGTTACGGAAAAGGGAAAAGAATACATTAAACGATTTGGAAATTAGAAGGAAGGTGCCCCTTGCCTTTTTCTTTGCTTCAATTTTTTAAAAAAGTTTTTAAAAAATGCTTGTCAAATAAGGAAATGCTATGTTATAATTAATTTCGTGTGGCTGCTTAGATGTGGGAGGTTGTCGATACACCCGGATAAGTTGTTCGAATGTATCGGGTTATTCACACGGAGCAAGTCTATACTAGATATAGGCGAAGGGAGGATTTAAAATGTCAAAAGAAAAGGTTCGTATCAAATTAAAAAGTTATGAACACGGAATGCTAGATAATGCCGCAACAAAAATAGTAGAAACTGTAAAAAGATCAGGTGGAGAAATCAGTGGACCAGTACCACTTCCTACTGAAATTGAAAAATATACTATTTTAAGAGCTGTACACAAATACAAAGATTCTCGTGAACAATTCGAAATGCGTACACACAAAAGACTTATTGATATCAAGAATCCAAGCAAGGAAACCATTGAGGCACTTACTCATTTGGATTTACCAAGCGGTGTTGATATTGAAATCAAACTATAACAAATATTATTAGGAGGAAAAGGAAATGAAAGGAATCTTAGGTAAAAAGATAGGAATGACTCAAGTTTTTGCTAAAAACGGAAAATTAATTCCTGTTACCGTTATCGAAGTTGAACCTAATGTGGTTACTCAAATCAAAACCATGGAAAACGA
>CANRHM010000097.1 GCA_947630415.1 uncultured Bacilli bacterium
CCCCCCCCAGGGTATTGCTATTTATTACTATTGCCATATCTTCTCTCCTTTAAAATTTCATTATTAATTGTAAGTTGTTGACCCATTTCATTAACTACATGAGTAAGTTCTTGAATATGGTCTTCTAATTTATGTGAATTATCTGTATAATTTTTAATTGTTGTAGAATTTAACTTTATTACTTCGGAATTGTTGTTTATTACTTGAGAGTTATTTTCTATTACTGACTTAAAAGAGTCCATCATGTAATCTTTTTCTTCAACTCGTTTAAGCTTGAGTTCTATAAACTTAGGAAGATATTTAAAACCTATCCATAAGATTACTCCCATAATGCAACCAGAAATTCCAATATCGCTAATTACTTTTATAATTTCTAAAATCTCTTCCATTTCTATTCCTTTCCATAATAAAAAACCACTTAATGCGGTTTAAATAAGTATCATAAACAAAATGCCGGAACTATACCATATTGATTATCACTACTAAAACCACTAGCAGCACCATTAGCTTCAACACGAGCCCAGTAAGTATAATATCTACTAATATCAGTAATAGGACTTCTCAACCACCAACGTTGATTGCTCCCACCAGATGTTCCATTGTTATTAGGTTTTTTTTGCCTATTACTAGTTGTTTTATAATATTGATATTGATTACCTTCCAACGCTTCACTACCTTGATAATATGAAAAACTAGCACTACCAAATGTTTCAGAATAGGAAATAAGGAATGCTTTATCTTGAGTTGTAGTGCCAGCAGTACTATCAAAATGATTTGCCAAGTTTTTCTTATTAACAGTCTTTACTAAAGATTGAATAATTGTTGGTAATGCTCCTATAAAAGTAGTATTTAACCAAGTTCTACGAGGATTTGCTGACCATTGACCTGTACCGCCATAGTTTTGTCCAATTTCACCAGTTCCATTATTACCTAATAACTCTCTACATTGTAACGTAATTGCAGCCTTCGTCTTACCATTAATAGGTGCACTTAAATTATCATGTTCTATTCCTATTATTACCATAGTCATATTTTGTTCAACGTGTGCTTCTCCACCAGTACCAGCAGCCATTGCGTTCAAGTGCATAACTCTAGTATCTCCTACTTCCCAGTAGTCATTGATATTGATTTTGCCTTTATAATGAGCGTCTAACATAGCAGCTATCTCTTCATCTGTACCAGTAGCAAAATCTACTATCTTAGGTCCTGATTTATAAATTATTTCACCATCTCTAAAAACGCTACTCATTTTACCACCATCTTTAAATGGTGACATTTTATTTCCACTTGCAAATAACATTATTTATTCCTCCACCGTGTAATAAAGATGTTGAGTATCCCCTGTTGATTTGCTTTTCGCTTCTTCTTCACTAGAACATTTTATAAGCATATCATTAGTTAATTGACTTACTTTAGTTGGAATATCTGTAGAATTAGCTTTATTATTCCAGTTTGTGATATTTTCTCGAGATATTGATTTTACATGAGAAGGAACAGTAGGATCTTCTTCTTGCGAAACTAAACCACTAACTAAATCTGCAACACTAAATCTGGTTGTTTTACCATTTTGTAATGTCAATTCTATCTCTTTAGTAGCATTGTCATAAGAAGCATTAACAACCATTGTTTCTAAAGGTAAATCTACTGTATCTGTACTTAAAATCGTTTCATCTTTATTTTTTAATTTTAAAGTCATAATATAGGTATCTGGATCTATTTCGATTGAAATCTTATTACCAGAAGAATCGATAACCTCGTTAATTTGATTTTGTAAGTTACCAGCTATATCTCCCGATAATTTTCCTTTAATAGTATCGAACCAAGCATTGAAATCTGTTTCAAACTTTCCAAGCTTATCACTATAATTTTTTTGAGTTTCTTTAAACCAAGTATCAATACTATTTTTTAATTTATCATACCAGTCACCCCATTCATTATTATGTTGTTTTATTAGCTCATTATATTTAGCATATAATTGCTCGTAAACGTCAGTTATATCAAGTGTTTTTACAGTAGAAGTTACAATACCGCATAAATTAGTATCTGGCCTAGTATCTTTAATAGCTGACTGAGTAATAGAAGTAATACCATTATCAATAGTTATTTCCGCTAATTTAATATCATAAATAGTAGTAGATCTTACTAGTGCTGGTGCTGTTGGTTGTTCACTATATGTTCCTTTAATTATTTGAGCAGATATTAACCTATTAGTTAAATCTAATCTAAGTACAACATTATCAATACGCTTTAATACACCATCAGCTACTTCAATTCCTTTTATTAAGTCAGCAGTGTTAGAATAACGATAACCTTCAATATTTGCGTCGCCTGGTTTAATAGTTATTGTCATATCGTTATTAGCTTTTACAGCTAGTTCATTGTTAAAAATACCATTAGTAAAGTACTTTTTTAAATGTCTTGCAAAGTCTTCTGCATAATATACTCTGTCTTTTTCTACGGAGTTAAAAAAGCTTGAGATTTCCGCCATAAAATTACCTCCTAATCTTCTTCGTTCTCAAATTTTTCACTTATTGGGGTTCCAAAAGTCGGTATTACTTCGTATTTACCTCTCTCAAAGATTTCCTCAACTTCTGTTATTCTTTTCCTCTCGTCGATACCCCAACTTTCTTTTTTTATGTTAACAATATCCCCCAAATTCCACTTCGTCCTATAATCAATAGTGTTTTTAACTTTAAACTCATAAGACTCAGTAGGACCAGTTAATTTTTGAGTACCTAAATTGTCTAAAATAGCATTGTACTCGTCTTCGGTTAAATCATCCTTACTTTCATTTTTAGCGTCTACAAAGGCCTCTTTAATATCAAAATCATGTGTATCCTCAGTCACCTGAGTTATAGTTCTGATTACACGATCTACGCCTTCTCCAACTCCACCAATTAAAACGTCATTTATTTCACTGATAGAGCTATAAGAATAATCAGACGTTGCTATATTAGATTCGCTCTCACTAAATTCATAACGAGCATTATTTTTTTGTATTTCTGTTCTATCTTTACCTTCATAATTTATATACTTAAATCTTTTATTTTTCAAATCTGCAACAATTTTCCCGGCGATATTAGAAGCTTTAGATAGTTTTTTATGAAATTCATATACATTTTTATATGTACATTGGTATTCCACTTTTTCACTAGCTATATCACTATCAATAATATCTAATTTTTTAAAAGGACGCATAGTAGTTAAAAGTTTACGAAAACCACCTATAAAATCTCCACTATAATTAATTCTTGTTTTAATTATTCTACGTTCTAATAATGAAAGTCCAAAACTGCCATATACAACTATACTGACTTTTTCTCCATCATCATTAAATTTCCAAGTTTCAATTATACCTACTTCTTCATCTTCCGATAAATCACTTCTTTTTATGATATTATCTTTAGCTAGTAACTTTCTATTATTAATACTGTTATTAATATGTAACTCAAATTCACCATACTCAAAATATTTACTACGCCAACGTAAAGAACTATAATTGTCGATAACTCCTAACTCGTTTAAATCACGATCATATACAGTTAAACTTACCTTATTCATTATACAGCCTCGTATTCTGGTAAGAACTCAATAGTCGTTTCTAAATTATCCTCACCCTGTTCGGCACCACTTCTAAAGGTATTAGTACCTATTGGTACTTGTAAATAAACACTTCCATACATTTTTAAGAAAGTTATGTCTTCTTCAATACTGGTGGAAGCGCTAATATAAACAACTTTTTTATTATCGACATGCGTTGTAATAATTATTTGGTCCCCTGCTGACATAGTCTTTTCTATTTGAATAATTTCACGATTATTGACATTAAGTACATAAGGGTTAACAACAGTATCATTAGCTTTAAACTTAATAGTCATACCATATTCAATATTAGTATCATTTTCTGCTGTACCCATTGAGGTATTATTTTTAATACCAAATTCTATACCTTCATTTTGTGGGATAATCAATGCAAACTCAAAAGCAGCTTGCCAAGTAGCCATAGATAAAACAGTTGCTGAAATTGCAGAAAATCGAGGGTTAGGAGCAATTAAACTTATTGAAAAGTCTCTTGTAAACCCTTCTTTTTCTGGTATATCAACCTTTTCTACGGTACATTGTATTTTCCTTTCTATATCTCCCTCATAATAATAAAGAGTTCCAATTGTATTTAAAGGGAAAATATCAAATAAGAGAAGTCTATTTTCTTGTATATTTTCAGTAATAGTACCTTTAATAGTTAAATCTCTTTCATCTATACTAGTACCTTGAAAAGTAGTACCAACTCCATAAGCAGAACTAATACTATTTACTTTACCAGCAACTTCATGAAAACCATCACAAATTCCTAAAAGAAAAGGTGGCTGATATGTAAATATAACTGAATCGCCCTTATAATTTTCCCAGATAAGAGTCCTTTTCATGTTAAGCCACCGCCTTTCTATGTCTTAAGTTGTAATCTTGTAATGCTTTTCTTGTTTGACGAGCTGTTTCTGCTGGGGATAAAGGTTCTGTAGAATTGATAGTTAAATTAAAGTTATTAGTTTCGTTGTTAATAACCGTGCCATTTTTAACCTCGTCATATTCTTTAGCTTCTTCTTTATCTAAAACGCGCTCACCTTTATGTAATATCGCCGGCATATCGTCATAAGGTACATACTCCATACCAACACGAAGTCTTTTAATTAATGGAATATTAATACCCTTCCCTCCGACAGCTGGTACCCAGTCTGGAATTTTTATTTTATTTAAGCCACCTATAAAAGCGTTAATACCATCAATAATAAAATTAATTGGTGCTTTAAATATATTAGTAAAGGTAGATACAATACCACTAAATATTTGTTTAATACCTTCCCAAGCCTGCTTCCAATTACCGGAAAATACACCTTTAATAAATGTAATAATACCATCTAAACAAGTCTTTAAACCATCGATTATAGGTTGTATTGATTTAAAAGCTGCTCCAAATACATTAGTAAGTACTCCAGCGGTTACATTTAAAGCTGCTTGTAA
>CANRHM010000098.1 GCA_947630415.1 uncultured Bacilli bacterium
GCATGATTATTATGGGAGGGTAGAATATGACACAACGATATAAAAATGTATATGTACAAGATACCGCAACTGTATCGGGTCCTTACGAAGCAAAAGGACCTTTAGGCAAATACTTTGATAAAAGTTACGATGACTTATACACCGGTGAAAAAAGTTGGGAGTTATCGGAAGTACATCTTTTAACCGATAGTTTAGAAATTCTTCTTCATAAGACGCATCTTAAAAAAGAAGATATCAGTCTCATGATTTCAGGGGACTTACTTAATCAGATAACTTCTTCTTGTTATGCGGCCGAACCTTTTAAAATTCCTTTCTTAGGTATTTATAGTGCGTGTGCAACTTTGTTGGAAGGCGCTATCATCGGTGCTAACTACGTTGAAAATGGAGAAGCAGAAAGAGTAATATGTGCTACTTCAAGCCATAATATGGGAAGCGAAAAACAATTCCGTAATCCCACCGAGTATGGTGCACCTAAACCAGGAACAGCAACGTTTACGGCAACCGGTGGAGCAAGCATGTTACTTTCTTCTAAAAAAAGTCCTATTCGTCTTGAAAGTTCTACTATTGGTATCATCCAAGATTTAGAACAAAAGGATCCCTTAAATATGGGTGCTGTGATGGCACCGGCGGCAGCCGACACCATCTATCGTCATTTAACGGATTTAAAAAGAGATCCTTCTTATTACGATTTAATCTTGACAGGAGATTTAGGTATCTACGGAAAAGAAATTTTAAAAGATTATATGAAAACCGAATATGGTATTAGTTTAGATGCTAACTATAATGATTGTGGCGTAATGCTCTATAACCTACAAGATCAAAAAGAAGTTTTAGCTGGAGGAAGCGGTCCTGTTTGTAGTGCATTAGTAAACTATGGGTATGTAATGAAACTCTTAAAAAAGAAAGAATTAAAAAGAGTACTATTGGTCGCAACTGGCGCTTTATTTTCGCCTACCTTTTCTTATCAACATCAATCGATTTTAAGTATTGCTCATGCTATTAGTTTGGAGGTGGTAGAATGAGTCTTACCTATCTCTATTCGTTCCTTTTTGCAGGATTCATCTGTTTGATTGCGCAAATTATTTTGGATAATACAAAATTAACGGCAGGGCATATCACTTCCATCTTTGTTATCGTAGGAGCCTTTCTTGATACCTTTAGTATCTATGATAAGATTGTGAACTTTGTAGGAGCAGGAGCCTTAGTTCCTATCACTAGTTTTGGACACTTATTAACCCATGGAGCCATGGCAAAAGCGGCCGACTTTGGTATTATTGGTCTTACGATGGGAATGTTTGATTTATCTTCTTCTGGAATCGTTGCTGCTATTGTATTTACTTTCATATTTACTTTGTTTTTTAAACCGAAAGACTAGTTTAGCCTTTTTAAAAAATTAATATCATCAAAGAAGCGATGTAAATGGGGACTCCTTCTAGAGTTCCCTTTATTTTAGTTAATTTTTGAATATATATTTAAATATTTAAATATTTAAATATCAGGCCGTTGACAAAGTCGGTTTTTCAAACCGGCTTTGTCAATCGGCTTTTTTAATCTCCCACTTTGGTACTAAAAAAAGAGCGAATTTGAATTTTTAATATCAAATAACACTCAATTTTAAACTTTTTCTCCCACTTTTAGATTTTTCAAATTTTAATTTTTTTTAAAAATGTAATTTGTCAACAGTCTGATATTTAAATATTTAAATATTTAAATATTTAAATATATATTGACCGAACACAAAAAAATGTGATATGTTATAGGTGTAAAGAAAAGGATTGACTTTTCTTTGCTTGAGTGCTATAATAAAGAGCACATCAAGAGGGACATTCTATTTATAAAGAATGTAATAGGGTCGCGTGCGAAGGGAAACCGAGGAACACATAAGTCGACCAATTATGTCATTTGACATCAGGTAATAGTAGTGTGAAGGGAAAACCGATGAATACGTAAATCTATTACGCCGTGTGAGAGGTCAATCCTCTCGCTTTTTTTATGGAAAAAATATTGATTCTTAAAGCAGCGTGTGATACATTGAATTTAAGCAGTAAAATTATTATAGATAGAATATTTATAGAAGGAGGGAAAGGCATCTTGAAAACTAAAAATTTTATAGATGGGAGTATGATTAGCATTCACTTTGGAAAAACGGTAGGAGCAGAAATAAATAATGAACATTATAGTATCGTTTTTAATATTAAGAATAATGATAACATGGTTTTTTGCATTCCATTAACTAGTCCCAAAATGAAACATTTCAAAACAGAAAAAGATTTTAATGAGCGAAATTATTTACAATTAAAGTATCCACACACTTATTATATTGCTCAAACAGATTCTATTGCTTTGATTGATCAATTACGAGTTATATCTATCGATCGATTAAGACATTTTCATACAGATCCGACGACAGGCAAAATGATTACATTATATCCAGAAGAATTAGATATTATTAAGTTGAAAGTAGAAAAATTTATAAAATCAATCTTACATAAAAAATAAATTATGACATATATTAATAATAGGGATAGCATGGTGAAGGGAAACTGAGGAACCTATTAGCCTATCCATAATAAGAGCTAGGAATCATTCCTAGCTCTTTAATTGTTTTTTGATAGTTCAATAATTAAATCCATGTTATCATCCATGGCCATAATGTTTTTATGTTTCTTTCCACATTTCTCACAAACATAAATAATCTTATACGTATCTTTATGTTTCTCAATCCCAATCGGTTTTAATAATCCATGACAAGGATTACTTCGATCACCTGGTAAGTTATCCACATGAAGTGAGTAGAGGCAAAAAGGACAGTGATCCCTCGACGTATAATTTAATTTAGCTACTTCTTTTCCACAATGAAGACAAGTAAATCCTTCATCGCGTCTTGTAAAACGTTTCATATAGCCCTCCTTATTAAAAAAAGTCCTCTTTTCTAGGACTTATACACACTTATGGCGGAGAGTTAGGGATTCGAACCCTAGGAACGCACAAACGTTCACAGCATTTCGAGTGCTGCACTTTCGACCACTCAGACAACTCTCCATCGACCGTTTTATTATAACCCTAAACTTTATGAAAAGTAAATAAGTTTACAGTCACTTTTGACCGCTCCCCAAAAGTTGGACTAAATATTCACATTAATTTGCGTATTTTAATCGATACTTTATAGGAGATAATCCATTTAATCTCTCTTTTATTCTATCATAATTATAATAATTAATATAGTCTTTAATTGCTAAAATCAATTCATCTATATTCTTATAAAGATCTTCTTTATGATAAAATATTTCCTTTTTTAATAGACCAAAGAAATTTTCCATTAGACCATTATCTAGACTGTTTCCTTTTCTAGACATACTTTGTTTAATACCTTCTTCTTTTAATCTTATTTGATAAGAGAAGTGTTGATATTGCCAGCCTTGATCACTATGAAAGATTAAACCTGTAAGATCTTTATTTACAAAAGCTTTATTTAACATATCATGAATCTGGATTAAATTAGGTGTTTTCGAAATGTTATACGAAATAACTTCACCATTAAAACCATCTAAGATAGGGGAGAGATAAATCTTTTCTCCTCTTAAATTAAATTCCGTTACATCGGTGTACCATTTCTTATTTGGTTCTTCGGCAATAAAGTCACGATTAATCAAATTATTCGCAATCTTACCAATCGTTCCTTTATAAGAAGAATACTTATGTTTTTTCTTTTTATTTCCATTTAGCTTTAATTTGTTCATTAAACGATAGACTTTCTTATGATTTACTATAAAGCCTTGATTTCTTAATTCTAACGTAATACGTCTATAACCATAACACTTTTTATGACTTAGAAAGATCTCTTCAATTTTATCCATTAAAAAACGATTCTTGTCTTCTTTATTTTCTTTATCCAAATTATAATAATAAGTAGACTTACTTAAATTGGCTACTTGTAAAAGAGAAATTAAAGGGTAGGAGAAGGACAATTCTTTTACAATAAACGTTTTTTCTTCATTGGATACATCTTTTATATTTAAATTGTAGTCTTCAACTTTCTTTAAATAAGATAATTCTGCATTTAAACATAAATTCTTTTTCTTTAATTCTTTCAATTTTTCTTTGGTCATAAAAGTGACCCCCTTAACTTATGGATTGTTAAACTTCGCTTTTTTGTCTAAAAAACGGGGTTCATATCAGATTAGTTAACTATTATAACGAAAAAGATCTTAAAAAGAAATAATTAATTTTTAAATAAAAAAAAGATAAAAGCATAGACTTTTAGTGAAATAATTAGTAAAATTTTACTATAAATTTACAATTAATGGCAAAAAGGTAAAATATTCCTAAAAAAAATGAAAAATTCTCTTTATTTTTTCAAAAAGCATGTTATAATAGAATTGTAAATTTTTATCGGAATGTGGGTAAATTCTGCAGTTCGATTTTGAGAGGGGTGAAGCATAGTAAAATAATTTACATGATTTATATTAATGATAGATTATCCTATTATTAATATGAACAAAAAACTTAACAAACTATAAGAAAGGAGTATATATATGGATAATAAAACATCAAAGAATTCTAATAAAACTTTGATTGGTGTCATCGTTGCATTAGTAGTCTTGGCTGTTGTTATCTTCTTCTTAGTTAGAGGATGTGCCTCAAATCAATATACCGTTACATTTGATACTGATGGTGGATCTAGTATTTCATCTGTAAAAGTAGATAAAGATAATGCTATCTCTAAACCTGCTGATCCTACAAAGGACGGATATTTATTCGATGGTTGGTACCTTAACAACGAAGAATATGATTTCAATAGTAAAGTTACTAGCGATGTCACATTAAAAGCTCATTGGTTAGCTAATAAGATTGGACTAGACTCAACAAGCTTAACATTAACAATCAATGGTACAAAGAAGATTAATATCTCTTTATTACCTGATGGTGTTTCCCTTGATGACCTAGAATGGATCTCTAGTGATAC
>CANRHM010000099.1 GCA_947630415.1 uncultured Bacilli bacterium
CCTTCCATCGTATAAGCACGCAATGGATCATCTTGTCCATAACCACGAAGACCAATACCTTCTCTTAAATGAGAAAGGGTGTTGATATGCTCCATCCAATGGTTATCGATAATGTTAAGTGAAATGGCTTTTTCGAATTCATCTCTCAACTCATCTGGAAGTTCTTTTAATTTAGCTTCGTACTCTTCTACTACTTTGGTATATAAGTACTCAATCATTTCATCTTCTGGTTTATTGTCAATTTCTTCTTTATCAATATCTTTTTTTAATAAGTTTTCATTAACATAATCACATATTTCCTTAACATCGTCGTTCGTTAAGTGACCTTCTGGATAAACATGGGACTTAACTAGATCCGTAATATGGTTATGGAAAGAATCTAAAACCGTAGAATGAATCGATTCACTATCTAGAATTTCATTTCTTCTTCCATACATAATTTCTCTTTGTTGATTCATAACATCGTCGTATTGAAGTAATTGTTTACGAATATCGAAGTTATTTCCTTCAACTCTTTGTTGAGCAGAAGAGATGGCTTTGGTGAATGTCTTACTTTGAATCGGTTGATCACCAAATCCAAACGATTGCATCATGGCCTTTATTCGATCGGATCCAAACCGTACCATTAAATCATCTTCCATTGAGATATAGAACTGCGTAAATCCAGGATCTCCTTGACGACCTGAGCGACCACGTAACTGGTTATCGATACGACGAGATTCATGACGTTCGGTACCAATAACACAAAGCCCACCTAATGCTCTAATCTCGTCAGATAATTTGATATCAGTTCCACGACCAGCCATGTTGGTGGCAATCGTAACTGACTTATTCATACCGATTTTCTCGATGATTTCAGCTTCTCTTGCATGATTCTTTGCATTTAATACTTCATGTGGAATATGTTTTTGTTTTAATAAACTACTGATTAATTCACTGGTTTCAATGGCAATGGTACCTACTAAAACGGGTTGACCATTTTTATAACGTTTTTCAATTTCATTGATAATCGCTTTATATTTAGCTTGTTTTGTAGCATACACTAAATCCGGTGCATCTTCACGAATAACAGGCATGTTGGTTGGAATCTGAATAACATACATATTATAAATGTTACGGAACTCTTCTTCTTCGGTCTTAGCAGTTCCCGTCATTCCAGCTAATTTCTTATACATACGGAATAAGTTCTGGAACGTAATCGTAGCAAGCGTCTTCGTCTCTTGGTTGATAGTAACGCCCTCTTTTGCCTCTAACGCTTGATGAAGTCCATCACTAAAAGCACGTCCTGGCATCAAACGACCGGTAAATTGGTCAACGATTACAATCTTATCTTCTTGAACAACATAGTCCACATCTCTTCTCATCGAGAAATTAGCACGAAGCGCTTGGTTGATGTAGTGCACTAAAGAAGAAGCCTTTAAATCGTATAAGTTATCAATTTTAAAATGTTTCTCGGCTTTTGATACACCTTCGTCGGTAAGCGATACACTCTTCGTTTTTTCATCATAGATGAAATCTGCTTCCTTCTTTAAAGTTTTAGCAAAACGATCGGCATCAATATAGAGGTTAGCACTTTGCATTTGTCCACCCGAAATAATTAACGGTGTTCTTGCTTCATCGATTAAAACCGAATCCACCTCATCGACAATCGCAAAGTTCAAAGGACGTTGAACACGATCTTCCTTACGAACAACCATGTTATCACGTAAGTAATCGAATCCAACTTCATTATTAGTCGTATATAAAATATCTTTAGCATATTCCGCTTGCTTTTCACTAGGGGTTAAATCTCTTCTATTAACGCCAACAGTCAAACCTAAGAATTGGTGAATACCACCCATCCAGTTCGCATCACGATCAGCTAGGTATTCGTTAACGGTAATAACATGAACTCCTTGTCCAGTTAAAGCATTTAAGTAAGCAGGCATAACACTGGTTAAGGTTTTTCCTTCACCGGTTTTCATTTCAGCAATATTACCGTAGTGAATGGCAATTGCTCCTAATAACTGTACATAGAAAGGTTTTTGCCCTAAAACACGGAAACTTGCTTCACGTACAACAGCATACGCTTCGACCAATAAATCATCAAGCGTCTCACCATTTTCTAAACGTTTCTTAAATTCATCCGTCTTTGCCTTTAGTGCATCATCCGATAATTTTTGCATTTCTTCATCTAAATCATCGATTTTATGTGCTAAATCATTAAACCTTTTTAATTCTTTATACTCATGATCAAATAACTTCTTTAATAAACTCATGTTTATCACTCCTTTTGATACTTATTATTTTAGCAAAAAAACGTTCAAAATAAAAGGTTTTTACACACTTTTACACGAGTTTAAACCCAAAAGAAAGAATAAGTTTATCTTATTCCTTCTTACGATACAAAAATTATTCCGATTCAATAACACCATAATCGCCATCTTTACGTTTATAGATAACGGTTGGCTGATTCGTTTCGGCATCTTTAAATAAATAAAATTGGTGTCCGAGTAATTCCATTTGAAGAATCGCTTCTTCTTCACTCATCGGTTTTACTTCGACTTTTTTCCGTTTAACGATAACGTCTTTTTCCTCCTCTTCCTCTTCTTCGAACGTATCGAGTACAAAATCACGTTTATCTTTTAACATTTGTGATTGAAGTCTTGTCTTATTCTTACGAATTTGACGTTCTAGTTTTTCAACCACCACATCGATGGCCGCATAGAAATCGTCTTGTGACTCCTCCGCTCTTAGAATAAATGTCTTTAGGGGAATCGTTACTTCTACTTTGTCTTGATGATTACGTAATTTAACAAGCACGGTTGCAGTAACACTGTTGCTATTACCCATGTACTTATCAAGTTTAGCAAGCTTTTCGTTGGCATAATCATTCATTGCTTCAGTAATCTTGGTCTTTTCCCCACGAATTGTAACTTTCATTTAAAGCTCCTCCTTTCTTCTATCATATCATAATTTAAAGATTATTTTAGCGAAATTTCTCAAAAAATTAAAAAAAGAAGATTTTTCCGTTAACTAATCTTCTTTAATTTCTAAATGAAGTGTTAAGACATCACTGTAACTAAAGGATTTGACAATTTTATTTTCATCTTCAGGTTTGACTAAAAAGACACCGGGATAAGTCCCTATAATTTTTCCTTGAAACTCTTCTGTTTGATTTCTTGCTCCATAAAATTTAAATCGTAATACTTTCCCCTTTTGAGATTCTAATTGCTCTTTTATTTTCTCAATGGTCATCTAGGATACCCCACGAACATCATGCCATTGGTGATGATACCACCCATGCCGGCCTTCCCATATTTGGTCTTTTCAATCATCGCAATTAAATCGATCGGTTTGTTTTTATCGGACAAGCTAATGCTACTAGCAATTATAGCAGGATCTAGAGCATGAATATTGACTCTTTTAGGACTACTTGCAAAATTAGCTCCTGCCTTAATCAATTCTTCGTAGTCACTTTGACAAGCACCTGCAATAATGACTAACTTTTCTTGGCTCTTTTCATATTTCCGTGCTGCTCTTACAGCATCCACGAATTCCTTGGTATTTTTATAGTTATCGATGTTATGAATATCCCCATTTCGTTTATAGTAGGCATCATGTCCTGTAATCACCACAATATCGGGATTTAATTCTTCTAAATAAGAACCAATCTCCTCTTTCATTTCATCTTCTTTTAAATTGACCCCATAACACATGATATTTAATTTCTTATAAAAGTTCATACACCGGTCCAAATATTCTTGATCTCCATCAATATGTAATATTTTCCCAGGAAGATAGAAATATTCATTCCGATCTAATTTTAAAAAATCATCCATTTTTCCTAACATACGGTCATCATCTTGTAAGCCTTTGACTTCTTCGACTTTTTTCAAATCATCGATAGGACTATCGGCTAAAAGACGGATATTGACGCCCTTCAAAGAAACCATATCCCCATCGATGGCAAGAATTCGAAACACCGTATCGTTATGATAAGAATTTCTAGTTACATAATCCCCAATACGAAAAAGCATAAAATCACCTCAAGTAATTCTATGCTTTTTTATTACTTTTTATGTGCTGTTACCCAGTTACTTAAATAAGCAAAATCTTCTAATGTAAGTTGTTCAGCTCTATACGTTAAATCTTTAGAAAGATTCTTTAAACCTTCTTCTAAAAGAGAAAGATCTAATTCTTTAAAATTATTTTTCAAGTTCTTTCGTTTAAAGTGAAAAGCACACTTTATTAAGTTAAAGAAGTAATCTAAATCCTCGACTTTAGGCATATCTTCTTCTCTTTTACGAGTTAAAGAGATAACCACACTATCAACGTTTGGCTTTGGTACAAAGGCATTCTTGCTCACAATGAATTCTTTCTTAACAGTAAAATAGTAGTTTAAGAAAACAGTAAGAGATCCATAATCTTTCGTATTAGCTTTAGCACAAAGTCTATCTCCTACTTCTTTTTGTACCATAATTACAATTTTGTCAATTAAAACCTTACTCTCAATCAACTTCATAATAATAGGTGTTGTAATGTAATAAGGAAGATTTGCTACCACATAGATTTGCTCATAAGAATAAGATGCAATATCTTCTTCTAAATCTCGTTTAAGGAAATCATCAAATAAAATCTTAACATTCGGATAATCTAACAAATTCTTAGCAAGAATCTCTTCTAGACTAGAATCAATTTCATAACATAATACGTTATTTCCAGTCTTTGCTAATTCTTTCGTTAAAGCCCCACTTCCAGGACCAATTTCAATAAGCAATGTATTATCCTTGATATCTGCCACCTTAACAATATTTTTCACAATACTATTTTCTTTTATAAAATTTTGTCCATATTTCTTTTTAAATTGAAATTCTAAGTTTTCCATAAGTTGTCGAGTAGACAAGTCTCGACTTCACCTCTCTTTTCTATTTAGTGAGAGGATTGTCTCATTGCCCCTCACAGAACC
>CANRHM010000100.1 GCA_947630415.1 uncultured Bacilli bacterium
CATCATATAATTCAGGATTTAATGGAGTATTAAATAGTGGTGGACCAGTAACTGGTCAAAGAGAAATACCAGAAGAAAAATATTATGATTTATATACAAGTGATACTCCTAGTATTAATACTGGAAGTTTAAGTGCAACAGCATGTGATAGAGGAGTATGTTATGGACACGCTTTATCAGAGACCGGAGGATGGTATGGAGATTATTATTATCACGTAAGCTCTACGGTCCCGTGGTCCGAACGCGGCGGCGACTTTAGCAATAGTTCGGGTGCAGGTGTATTTGCCTCGAGCGGCGACGGCGGTGGTGCGGGCGGCAACGACTCGTTCCGCCTAGTGCTCGTCAGCACAGGAGCGTAATCCACTTGATTTCAAGACTTTGTAGGAATACAGAGTCTTTTTTCGGGGTAAAATCAATAAAAAAGCATGATTTTGTTGTCAAAGACGTATAAATGTGATAAAATACTTTTGCAATTGGAGGAGAAACTCTGATATAATAGAAAAAGGAAATGAGGAGGGATATTATGGCAAAAGTAGGAAATAGACAAAATAAGACACTCGTTTGTTCCGTTTGTAACAACGAAAACTATCGTACAGAAAAGAATGTTAGAAATACTACGGATCGTTTAACGATTAATAAGTATTGTCCTGTTTGCAAGAAACATACAGAACACAAGGAAAAGAAATAAAATAATAATAAAGAAAGGTTGTGGAAACCATGATGATTAGTGTTAATGATTTCAAAACCGGAATGACCATTATTTATGAAGATGCCATTTATCAAGTATTGGAATTCCAACATGTTAAACCAGGAAAAGGTGCGGCTTTTGTAAAAGCCAAAATGCGTAACCTTAGAACTGGTGCTATTATTGAAAAAACATTTAACTCATCGGTTCGTGTAGAACAAGCGCGTATTGAGAAAAGAGACATGCAATTCCTATATAGTCAAGGAGATAGTTATTTCTTCATGAATATGGAGTCTTATGATCAAGTAGAACTTACGACTAAACAATTAGGGGATGAAGTGAAGTTCTTAAAAGAAAACTTAATCGTTACGATTTCTTTCTATGAAGGAGAAGTATTAGGACTTATCTTACCTGATAAAATTGAAATGAAGATCGTTCATTCAGAGCCTGCTGTAAAAGGAAATACTTCAAGTGGTGCTATGAAAGATGCAACGCTTGAAACCGGAATGACAATTAAAGTTCCATTGTTCGTGGAAGAAGGAGAAACGGTTGTCATCTCTACTTCCGATGGAAAATATGTATCTCGTGCTTAAAGAAGTGTAAACTTCTTTTTTCTTTACTTAAAATTAGTCATAAGTTAGCTCTTTCTTCATATAGTGTATTAGAAATGAGGGAAGAAATAGTGATAAATAAGCAGAATTTGTGGTTTTTGACGTTGTTTAGTTTGATTTTAGTACTAAGTGTTTACTATATTACCATGCCTAGTGAATTACTTCTTACGAATAATAGTAGTTATAACACAGATGATGAGAATACGAATGTGGTGGAGATTGAAGAAAGTGATATCTTAACTGCAATGCGAATCAGTTTAGATGAAGAAAGACTAGAACTACAAAATACCTTACAAGAGACACTTACTAGCAATGCTTCTTCCAGTGAAGATAAAAATAAAGCGTATGAAGAATTAAAACATCTAGATGAAGTAAAAGGCAAAGAAGAAGCCCTTGAAAATAAAATTAAAACAACCTTTCAATTAGAGAACTTTGTTAAGATTGATGGTAATGAAATTCAAGTGGTAGCCGTAACTCAAGAACACAACAATGAGCTTGCTAACAACATCATGCGTGCTGTTCAAGAAGAATTTAAAGAAAAGGTGTATGTGACCGTAAAGTTTGAAAAATAACTAAACTAGGCAAATGAACTATGCTTTTGTCACCTTATCTCATAAAATAATATGAGTAGATATCAAAATGTTTTATGAGAAGGAGTGAAAGCGTGAATAAAGGCATCTTAACTAAAAGAGAAAAAGAAGTTTTCAATCTTTTAGTATTAAATAAAACGACGAGAGAAATTGCATTTGATTTAGGCATCAGTGAAAAAACGGTTCGTAATCACATCTCTAACGCAATGCAAAAACTAGGTGTTAAAGGACGTGCTGGAGCCGTCGTTGAATTATTAAAATTAAATGAAATTCATTTATCGTAAGAAAGAGCTAAAAATCTTTCTTTTTTGTTATTTTAAAAAGCCACTTTTCATAGAATGGATTAGGTGATAACATGTTAAGACAAAAAGCTTTACGAAAGATTTTAGTAACTACTTTTGCGGTGTTTATTCTCTTAGTCCTTTACTTGATTCCGGATACCGTTTCGGAAAATAAATTAAGTCCTAATACGGATGTTGAATATGTCGATGAACTTTATACCGACATTGTTTATCTTTTAAATAACGATAATTATTTAGTCAAGACCAATCTTTTAATAGAAGGGGATAATCCTATTGATAAAGCAAAGAATATTGTGAAGTGTCTAACGATTAATCAGTACAAGAATTTACCTAGTGGTTTTACAGGCATCATTCCTTCTAATACTTCCTTAAAAGAAGTCACTTTAGAAAATGGCAACTTAACTTTAGATTTTAGTGAAGAGTTTAATTCCATTTCCCAAGTCTTAGAAGAACGTATGGTGGAATCCCTTGTTTATAGTCTTACTTCCCTTGATGGCGTAGAGTCTATTTCCCTTAAAGTAGAAGGGGAGCCTTTTACCTCTTTACCCCATAGCAAGAAGACGATTCCTTCGACTTTAAATAAAGATTTTGGGATTAATAAAGTATATGAGTTTTCACAAAAAGACGATATTAGTAAGGTCGTTATTTATTATCTTTTAGAAGAAGGGGATACCTATTATGTACCCGTTACCAAATATGTAAACGATTATCGGGATAAAATTGAAATTATCATTGATAATTTATCGAGTAGTTATATCTATCAACCGAATCTTACTTCTTTTTTAGATAAAGAAGCTGCTCTTTTAAATTATGAAATCATGGATAACTTGATGGTTTTAGAGTTTAATGAACATCTCTTTGATAATGAACAAAAAGTCTTAGAAGAAGTCCTTTATACGATTTCGTATTCAGTATTTGATAATTATGATGTCAATGAGATTTTATTTGAAGTAGATGGGGAAGAAGTGTATAAACAGTTACGTTCTACTTTAAATTAACTTTTCAAAAGAAAGGATTTGTGTTATCATAACCCCTGGAGCGTGATACTATGTATGATTTCTATCAATTAAAGTATGATCTTTATTGTTATGAAGAAGCATTCAAGAAATTTTGTAAGTACAACAATGAGTTTGAAACCTATGCACATGATCTTTTAGAAGAAAAACCACATTTAAAAAATGTATATAATTTGTATAAGACGGATTCCGATATGTTCAGTTTTGAAGTAGCAATGAATTTTAAAAGATGTAATCATTTGCTTTTTGATGTTCATGATGAGATAAAGTATTCTGGTGAATTTCATGGAATTGAAGACCTTTTCCAACAGGTTGCTAAAAGAATTGTCAATTCTTCTCCTAATATTCCAACTTATCAAAGTGCCTTGGATCATGTTCATCTTTATTTTCTATTTTGGCGTTGTAATGATCGAACAAATATGGAACTTTGGAATAGACAATTAGGCGAGGCAAGAGCTACTTTACTACAAGAAAGAGAAGAAGCACCCTTTGAAGGACAACAAAATATCGATAAAGTACTAGAAAAGAAGATTCCTTATCCTAAATTAATTCCTAAAACAAAAGAAGGATTTTTGTGCTATTAAGGTCTTTCTTTTTTCTTTACTTTTGGTGAATTCTCAAAGTAAAAGCAACTAGCAAATCCAGTAATTAAAAGACAAAAGTAAAAGCAACTAAAAAATTGGTTAAAAAGAATATCGATTTTTTTAATGATTTTTGGATATTCTCAAAGTAAATGCAATTTTCAATCAATCATTTTAAGGAAAGAAATGTTGGCTTTTTTGATATCATTGAGTCTAAATATTTTTTAGTATTATAGATGTTTTGTCATAAAATAATAATCCTCGCCGGATAGGCATTACTTTCTTTTACGGAAAAGAAAGTAATCAAAGAAGCCGGGAAAGGTTAAATAACAACCTCGCCGGTTAGGCATTCTTTCTTTCAAGAAAGAATCAAAGAACTTTTAGTATAAAGAATGAGATGTATTATACAAATTCTCAAAGTAAAGACAATTATAACTAATAACAATTTTAATTATTATAAATAAGGTTTTTCTCAAAGTAAAAGCAACCCTTATTCTCAAAGTAAATGCAACTGCTTTTATAAAAATTGCTTTTACTTTGAGAATTAAGATTCTTTACTTTTTGGTGAATTGGAAAAGTAAAAGCAACTAATAATTATAGATATTTCAGTGGAAAAGTAAAAGCAACTAAAAAATCGATGTGATGTTCATATCGATTTTTTATATAAAATGAAATATTGGACAAGTAAACGCAATTTCAAATTAACTATTTTTTATGAAAGAAATATTAGCTTTTTTGATATCATTCGAATCTAAATATTTTTTAATATTATTGATATTTTTGTCACCGAGTAATTCAGGTATTAAACAAACATCTAAAGGATTAATTTTATTTAGACCTAAATCCTCAATTTTATCTAATTGAATATACCTTTCAATTAAATCAAAAGGACATTTACCATCTAAACTTTCTCTAAATAAACTATTGATATGAGAACAAAGTAAATTAAGTTCTTTTTGAGTATAGGGTTTTAAAGAAACACCTTTAGGAATAACTCGTCTAATTAGTTCATGATTGTTTTCAATAGATCCTTTTTCATAAGAAGAATAAG